>JAZSHB010000126.1:0-35791 GCA_045533015.1 Faecousia sp. | reverse complement strand
AGTCGAGACATAGCATTTTGTCACCTATGCGGCGCATCCATTTAGATCCGGTCGTTTCGCCGCAGCAGCCGCAAATGCACGAATCAAACAGTTTTGCCTTTTCCGGCAGGGGAAGGGTGGTTTGTTTTACTTCAAACATATCCTCTGGGTTGCAGCCTTGATAGTAGGATAAAGATTTCTCTTTCGTTACACCCTCCGGTCGGGGCTTCAGCACCAGACGCACAGAATCACCTGTTTTACGGTTGTAGAAGGAAAATGCCTGCTTGCCCCGGATGTGAAACAGCAGATTGCCCTTTCCCACACTACAGCCAAGCATGACCTGAATGGCATCTACGCCGCAGGCATCGTTTTCTGCAATGCACACAACCTGCTCATCTTCGGAAAAAGCAAGCTTTAACAGTTTAATGGCATACTGACTTGCTTTGTAGCCGATCGTCAGTCCGCCGCATTCGTGACCGTGGAAGGACACGCAATCGTTCCATGTTTTGATATAAACCACTCCTATTCCTCTACCAGCACCAAATGCCGGTCTTCGATTTGTACTACCTTTGCGTTCACACCATAGATCTGTTTCAGTGCTGCGCTGTCCAAAACGGAACGGTCTCCGCAGCGGTAGACCTGACCGTCCTTCATCAGGAGGAAGCGGTCACAAAAGCGTAATGCCAAATTCAGATCGTGGATAACAATGATCGCGATCATGTTGTCCTTGTGACAGAGATCCTGTACCATTTTCAGCACCTGGTATTGGTTTTGAATATCCAGTGCGCTGGTGGGTTCATCTAAAAGCAATACTTTTGGCTGCTGTGCCATTGCTCTTGCCAGCATGACCTTCTGTTTTTCACCGCCGGACAGTTGATCTAAAAATCTACCCCGCATATCCTCAACATCCAGGCGGTGCATGGCGTCATGGACGATGGCGTGATCTGCCTCTGTAAAGCTCCATTTCATATAGGGTCTGCGTCCAAGCATTACCACATCGTGCACAGTCATCTGGGTGCTGGGAATATTTTGGGAAACGAACGCGACCTGTTTTGCCACCTCGCGGCTGGAGCTTGCAAGCAGATTCTCCCCACACAGCAAGACCTCCCCGGAATCGGGCTTGAGAATATGGTTCAGGCACTTAAGAAGGGTGCTTTTACCCACTCCGTTATTGCCCAGAATTGCAAGGAACTTACCGGGCTCGAGATCAAAGGAGATATCTGTCAGAACTTCCGGGCAGCCTTTGTAGTGGTAGCAAAGATTTTTCACCTGCATCATTGCTTCTTTCCTCCTTTGAACAGAAGGTATAAAAACAGTGGACCACCCAGAAAGGAGGTAATGGCACCGATGGGCAGGATCACCGGACTGATTACGCTCCTGGCAAACAGATCGCCCAGTAAGAGTAGGGAAGCACCGCCCAAAATAGAGCCGGGAATTAAATACACATGGTTGTTTCCTACAGCCTTGCGGACAATGTGCGGTGCGACCAGACCGATAAAGCTGATCAGTCCTACATTGGAAACGATCACGGAGCTGCACAGGCAGCAAAGGACCATATTCACAAGTGTCAGCTGTTTTACATTGATACCCAGGCTTATCGCTGTTTCCTCACCGCTTAAAAGAGCGTTATAATCCCACCGATGAAGGATGCAATACACACAGAGTATTGCTACGGTGGCACCCACGCCCCACAGATCGTCCCATCCGGTACTGCCAAGATCGCCAAAGGTCCAAAATACCAAGGTAGAAAGCTCCACTTCATCGGCAAAATACTGGATCAGTGTGGTTGCACCGGTAAACATGGAACTAATGGCAACACCTGCAAGTACGATACCCTCTGGGGACACCTGCCGGAATTTGGATAGACCGAGAATCACCAATGCGACAAAGATCGAACCCAGGAATGCGCACAGGGGTATACCGATCCCTGTGGTCCCGCCAAGACCCAGCACAACAATTGCAAAGGCTGCACCGAAGGTCGCACCCTGCGAGACGCCTAGAGTTGATGCGGAGGCAAGCGGATTGTGCAGCACTGCCTGCAAAATACAGCCGGCAAGACCCAATCCGCCACCTGCAAGTAGCGCGGTGATGATACGGGGCAGACGGTTGTTTTGCACAACTAAATTGATTTTTTTATCTGCCGATATTCCAAAGATTCCCTTTATCAGCTCTGTAATAGGGGTCTCGTAAGAGCCTGCACATAGGCTCAATAGGACCGTTACAAGCAGCAAACCGGCTAAAGCAATTAGAAAGGCAATGCTTTTGATACGGTTTTTTCGGTAGGCTTCATCGATTCCATTATTCTCCAATCGTGACCGGACGGAATTCATAGCCCGCCTCCTTCAAATCTGCGTAGGGGTTGGTTCCCAGCAGTTTTTCAAAAATTTCCCCGGCTTTTGTCACGGGGTCGATATCCTGAAACTGGTCCGGATATATGACACAGGCAGCGTAGTATGCATCTGCCAGTGCTGTTTCCAAATTCGAGGCAAAGGAACGGAAGGAGATTTGAGAGAAAACCTTTCCTTCTTGTACGGCGGTCAGGGAACGGTAGTAATCAGGATTTTTTGCATAATCCTCGCCTATAAGGTCCATGCCGTTAAAATCCAAAAGGACGATATCGGGGTCCCAGGAGAGCACCTGTTCCAGATCGATATCGAAGGCTCCAGTCTGCCCAGTGGTATCTGCCAGATTTTTTGCGTTTATCAGTGATAAAGGACCGTAACCGGCTTCTGTACCTTCAAAACCGTGATTACCCTTGAAGGAGATACCGGCTACATAAACGGAAGGTTTTTCATCCTCCGGAATATCCTTTGTCCGTTCAGTAAGATCTTTTTGGATGCCCTTTAGGTAGTCTGTCAGCTCCGTCGCTCTGCTTTCTAAGGAATAGAGCTCGCCCAGAATGCGGATAGTCTCATAAGCTCCGTTATCCAGGGCGGTGTCACTGCCGGGAACGACGACCACAGGCGTGCCGGTTTTTGCCTGCAGGTCATCTGCATCCACGGATGCATATTGGCTCATAACGATTACTTGGGGTGCGATATTTATGATCTCCTCTGTGTAGGGCTGACCGTTAGTGCCGATTATGGGCAGATCCTTGAACTTATCGAAATGTACATAGTTGTATAGGCGGGAGATTCCTGCTTTGGTCTCGTAGTCCTCAACGCCAACTACAAGATCGGCAGCACCCATATAGCAGGTATAGCGCAATGCGCCTACACCTACACACACAACAGAGGTTACCGTTTCCGGAAGCTCCACCTGCCGGTCAAGATAATCTGTAAGGGTTCTTCCGCTGACAACATCAGTTTCAAGATCGTTTTCTTTGCAGGCGCAAAGTGAAAGAACCACCGCCAGCAACATAAGTACGATGTATAGCCGTTTCATATATTTTACCTCCTTGCATTTTGAGGCTATTTTAGCAGTATTTTCAAAGAGCAACAAGCCGGGTGGGGGGATATTTTTGTAAATTTACAGCAGCATCCATATGGCGGATGCTGCTGCAAATTCTTACATGTCAAATTTTCTTGTCAGCTGATCGGAAAACTTCCAGGCGGTATCTTCAAGTTTGTTCGCAGCTTGTGCAGCCAGCCTGCGGGTAGGATTGGAACGGGACATCATCAGAATGCCAACAGCACCTGCCGCTGCGCCCAGACCCATGGTAACTGCCCATCCTTTAACACGCATTTCAATTCCTCCTTTGCTATCTGATCTTTGTGTCAGATAGTACTATCAGTATGCCCCGTTTAAATGGACTCACCCGAGGAAAGGTTTCTCAGTATATGTAATCGGGACATACGCCCCGATTTTAGTGCATATTCCGACCTGTGGTACCGGAACCTTCCGTGGTACCGGAACCTTCCGTGGTACCGTTTGTGCCGGTCTGCTCGGTAGAATCTGTTCCGAAGGTGTATTCAGGCATACTTGTATCTACACTGGGGTCGGGAATGTTTGTGTCGAAGGTAGGCTCCATGTTGGGGATGATTGCACTGGTGCTGGGTGCAGTCGTATTGGTTGTGGTTGCCTCCTGATCGTTACGGCGACCGCAGGCTGCAATAGATACGCTCAATGCAAGAACAATCGCGATTATGCTAAAACGCTTCATTATGATCCTCCTAATATAAAGAATACAAAACTATTATTTCCCGACTTTGCGGCTTTAAGCAGGTAAATCACACCATATGTCCGATATTGGTTATTTTTTCAAAAAACTGCCGAAAATTAATTTTAGCCATTGCTATTTTTTGAACTGTTATGTATAATATTTAGGAATAAAATGTAGAGGAGCAGTTTCTGATGAAAAGACTTTCCGTAAAAAAAGATATTCAGTGCATGGCATGTCTGGAGTGTGTCCGCGCTTGTTCTGTGGCGTTCTATAAGACATTTAACGAGGATCTTTCCTCTATTAAGATCGTCGCAAAGGGCGACGGTGCAAAGCCGATGACCTGCATCCAGTGCGGCAAGTGTATGAAGGCTTGCGAAGCCGGTGCGATCACCCAAAACCCCAAAACCGGTGTTTATATGATAAACAAGAAGCTCTGCACTTCCTGCGGAAAGTGTGTTGAGGCTTGTCCCATGAAGGTCATGGTCATGCCGGAAGACGGTCCTACCAGCAAGTGTATTGCCTGTGGTATTTGTGTAAAAGCTTGCCCCATGGAGCTGTTGGAGATCGTGGAAAAATAATGTACATATCAACAGGGCAGCCGGTAAACCGGCTGCCCTGTGTTTTGTGATGAATGTATAGAACACGGATAAAAATTTGTTAAATATTACGGATTTACTGGAAAATAATTCCTTGTTATAATAAACACAGAATAATTGAAAGGGGCGATGGCGTATGGTACACACCGGCTTTTTGTGGCATGGCTATGCGCTGTTCTGTGCTCTATGTCTCCAATAAAGAGGACACCTTCCGATAAACAGACACTGCGCATAGGCTGAACCGTAAAGGTATTCAGTTTATGCGCATTTTGTATTCCACACAATGGAGGTAAATTATGAATAACAAACGCTTATTCGTACTGACGCTTGCGGCTTGCTTGATGGCGTGGATGCTGATATTCCCCGCTAGCGCTGCCGTTTATTCGGGCACCTGCGGCGATAATGTAACATGGGAATATGATGATGCAACCGGTACGCTTCGATTCTCCGGAACCGGCGCGATATGTTATGAAGGTGTGAGACCTTGGAGTGACTGTTCTTTCAAAGCACGCCAGATCGTGATAGAAGAAGGAATTACATCTATACAAAGAGATGCATTTACTAATTTCAGCAGGCTGCAAAGTGTTACGCTGGCAGACACCATTACTGTTATTGAGCGCAATGCATTTGCGTTTTGTGAAGCACTGACGGATGTTTCTTTTGGCAATGGATTGACCACAATTGGTGAATTTGCATTTGGCACCTGCAGCGAGATAACGAACATTACTTTGCCTGCCAGTATTTCGAACTTGTCCGCTGAAGCATTTGGTGATTGTTATAATTTGAAGGGAATCGCTGTCCCTGCAGGGGTCACTGTCATTAATAATGGTACCTTCCGTGCGTGCCACGGCATGACCTGCGTTTATATTCCCGCAAGTGTGACCGCTATAAACTATGCCGCGTTTCGTGGATGTGAATCCTTGACGGATGTTTATTTTGGCGGAACCCAGGAACAGTGGGAAGCAATCGATATTAACGATTCAAATGAAGACCCTTATAGGGGTAATAACGAATATCTACTTGCCGCCACAGTCCACTATAACCACAGCCACAGTTGGGATAACGGCCGTATGACGACAGCTGCTACCTGTATAAAGAACGGCAGAATGACCTATGCTTGCGCAGACTGTCCAGCCGGAAGGATCGAAACAGCTTCCAAGACCGATCACACCTGGGATGGCGGCAGTGTGACTACAGAAGCCACCTGTACGAAGGACGGCGTGAAAACCCATACCTGCACAGTCTGCGGAACTGAGAAAACCCAGACGATCACCGCAACCGATCACAGTTGGGGGACTGGCAAAAAGAATGCGGATACTACCGTTAGCTATACCTGTACCAAATGCAGCGCCGTTAAGACAGAGGGTACGCCGGCAGTAGTAACAAAGCCTCCCTCAAAAGAAACTACCAAACCTGTTGAAACGACGGCAGAAACAACAGTAGAAACAACAGTAGAAACAACATTACCGGAAATTGGGGATACCGGCGCCCATGAACATACCGATCCTCCGTTAGAAACCGCCCCTACGGCAAATAATGATATACGAGATACAAAAGGTAGCATTCCGTGGGGCGCTCTGATTACTGGTGCGGTTGTCCTGCTGGCAGGCGGCGGCGTTGGAATCTGGGTCTGGCAGTACCGAAAGAGAGCAATCGATCAGAAAAAATAGGACAGACAAGATGCGACTCTAAGGCAGACTGGTTATTAATTTTACCTTGGGGATCTGCTTTACTATAATCTGATCATACATTACAGCGGGAACTGTAAATGCAGTTTCCGCTGTTTTTGCGTATTATAGGAAAAAGTTGCGCAGTTACAGAAAATTACTGTTTGTAACAATTGCATATTCTTTTGGAATATGCTATAGTATATAAGATCATACACCGGAGGCGTTTATGATGAATATGACTGTTTTTCAGCAGAAAATATCTGCTTTACTTCCCACGATCGAGCTTCGGATGAACGAGCCAATGGCAAAGCATACCTCATTTCGAATCGGCGGACCAGCCGAGGTCATGGCATTTCCTAAGTCAAAAGAAGAATTGAAGGTAATTTTGAATGCGTCCGCTTTATTGGACTGTAAGACGGTTATCCTTGGAGCAGGAACGAACGTGCTTGTGCCTGATGAGGGTATGGACGCGCTGGTGATCTGCCTGAAGGACTGCCTTGACGGTATGGAGTTGCTTGATGGTGACCGCATTCGTGTTTATGCTGGCGTTACGATGACTCGCGCTGCAGTATTTGCTGCGGGACTTGGATTGAGTGGTCTGGAGTTTTCTCACGGTATTCCCGGTACAGTCGGCGGCGGTGTGTATATGAATGCCGGTGCCTATGGCAGTGAGATCGCAGATGTATGCGAAAGTGTCGAAATTATGGATATGGATGGCAATCTATCCACCCGTCTGACATCGGAAATGCATTTTTCTTATCGCCACAGCCGATTGGAAGAGGAAGGCGGTATTGTTGTCAGCGCGGTATTTAGGCTTGAAAAGAAACCGCAGGACCAGATCCGCAGCCGTATGCAGGAGCTTATGAAGCGCCGCAGCGCATCGCAACCCTTGGAGTATCCATCTGCCGGATCGGCATTTAAGCGCCCTGTTGGTGGCTATGCAGCTGCGCTGATCGACGAGGCAGGCTTGAAGGGAATGCAGATCGGCGGTGCTGCTGTATCGGAAAAACACGCCGGGTTTATTGTGAATTTGGGTGGTGCTACAGCGAAGGATGTGGTTGCGCTTTTGCAAACAGTGTCCGGGAAAGTATATGAAAAATCCGGCATTAAGATCGAGCCTGAAGTGAGAATTTGGTGATAGGAGGCAGGCACATGGCAATTTCCTTTTCTGCAAGTGCAAAGGCGGAGATTTGTCGCAGCATTCCCCAGAAGCATTGCTGTGCGCTTGCTGAATGCTTTGGTATCCTTTTGTTTTGCAACAATTTCTCTGCGGAGGGGATCCGTGTGATTACGGAAAGCAGAGAATTCGCATCCATTCTACCGAGGCTTTTTAAGAAGTCCTTTGGTATTGATTTTGATGTAGCACCGGAGGCGGAGACTTCCGGCAAGCTGGTATTTCAAATTACCAAGCCGGATAAGATCGGACGGATCATGGCTGTATACGGCTTTGATCCTGCAGATACGCTGTCGCTGCATATCAACCTTCCTATTGTGGAGGAGGATTGCTGCAGGGCAATGTTTCTGCGCGGCGCGTTTCTTGCCGGTGGCTCAGTAACGGATCCTGTAAAGAGCTATCATTTAGAACTTGCCACTACGCACCACAGCGTTGCCAGAGAGGCTTATGCTTTTATACAAGAGGTACTTGGCTTTTATCCAAAGACTGCCAAACGGGGCGGGGGACAGGTGCTTTACTTAAAAAACAGCGAATTGATCTCGGATTTTTTGACCTTTCTCGGTGCTCCGGTGGCTGCAATGGGCATTATGGAGGCACGGCTTGAGAAGGAGCTCAATAACCGGGTCAACCGCCGCTGTAATTGTGATGATGCCAATACCTCTAAGGTAGTTGAAGCATCCCAGGAGCAGCTGAGTGCGATCCGGACCTTGCGGGAAAAAGGGCGCATAGAGAGTTTGCCGCCGAAGCTTAGGCAGGCGGCAATAGCCAGGGAGGACAATCCGGAGTTTTCCCTTACAGAGCTTGCAGCTATGATGGAACCGCCAATCACCAAGCCTGCCATGAATCACCGGCTGAAAAAGCTGGTTCAGATGGCGAAGGAGATAAACAAATGAGTTTTGTACATTTACATGTCCACTCCGAGTATAGCCTTTTGGATGGCGCATGCCGGATCAGCTCTATGATGGACCGTGTCAAGGAGTTGGGGCAGACAGCGATTGCACTGACTGACCATGGTGTCATGTATGGGTGCATTGACTTTTACAAGGCGGCTAAGGCTGCCGGCATAAAACCCATTATCGGCTGTGAAGTGTATGTTGCCCGCCGGGGTATGGAGGATCGCATCCACGGCGTGGATAATGAGTCCTATCACCTTGTGCTGTTGTGCGAAAACCGCAAGGGCTATGAAAATCTCTGCCTGTTGGTCTCTGAGGCTTATATGCGCGGCTTCTACGGAAAACCCAGGGTGGACCTGGAGCTTTTGCGCAAGCACCACGAGGGCTTGATTGCGCTGAGTGCGTGCCTTGCCGGTGCAATTCCCCAGCGCCTGCTGCAGGAGGACTACGAAGCCGCGAAAGAATATGCCAATACTATGGCTGACATTTTCGGCGCGGGAAACTTCTTTCTGGAAATGCAGGACCATGGTATTGACGAGCAGCGCCCTGTCAACCAGGGGCTGATGCGCCTGGCGCGGGAAACCGGTCTGCCGTTGGTCGTTACTAATGATGCCCATTATCTGCGCCGTGAGGACGCGAAAATGCAGGATGTGCTGCTGTGCATCCAGACTGGTAAGACGGTGGATGATCCTAACCGCATGAAATTCCAGACAGAGGAGTTTTATCTAAAAAGTGAGCAGGAGCTGCGCCAGCTGTTTCCCAACAGCGAGGAAGCCTTTGAAAATACGGTGCGCATTGCTGAGCGCTGTAATCTGGAGTTTGAATTTAACCAATATCATTTGCCATCGTTCCCTGTGCCAGAGGGCTATACCAACGATGAATATTTCCGTAAGCTGTGTATGGACGGCTTCCGGGAGCGCTATACAGACCCACCGGAGAGCTACATGGAGCGCCTGGAATATGAGATCGGCGTTATCAGCAGGATGGGCTATGTCAACTACTATCTGATCGTTTGGGACTTTATCCGATTCGCGAAGGAGTCGGGCATCCCTGTAGGTCCTGGGCGTGGCTCCGGTGCGGCTTCCATCGTAGCGTACTGCATGCACATCACAGAAGTCGATCCGATGAAGTACGCACTGATCTTTGAACGGTTTCTCAATCCGGAACGGGTCAGTATGCCTGATTTTGATACGGACTTCTGCCAGGAGCGCCGGGGTGAGGTCATCGAGTATGTTACCCAAAAATACGGAGCAGACCATGTGGCACAGATCGCCACCTTTGGCACTATGGCAGCCCGGGGGGCGATTCGGGATGTTGGACGGGCTTTGAATTTTACATACGCCGAGACGGATGTTGTGGCGAAGCTCGTACCTACCATGCCACTGCATATTACACTGAAGGAAGCGCTGAATGTATCCCCTAAGCTCAAGGAGATGTACGATGGCGATGACCGGGTCCGGACACTCATCGACACAGCTATGAGTCTGGAGGGAATGCCCAGGAACACCTCAACCCATGCAGCAGGTGTGGTTATTACAGCGGATCCTGTGTCCAGTTATGTGCCGCTGTCGCGCAATGACGATACCATCGTCACCCAGTATACCATGACTACTATCGAGGAGCTGGGACTGCTGAAAATGGACTTCCTGGGGCTGCGAAATCTGACCGTTATCAAGGACGCGCAGGAACAGATTCGCAGACTGGAGCCGGGCTTTTCCATTGACGAAGTACCGGATGACGATCCCGAGACCTTTGCAATGCTTGCCGAGGGAAAGACTCAGGGTGTATTTCAGCTGGAATCTGCCGGTATTACCGGTGTGTGTGTCAACATGAAGCCTACCTCTATTGAGGATATGACGGCAATCGTTGCGCTGTACCGTCCCGGTCCGATGGACTCCATCCCGACCTTTATTGCCAACAAGCTAGACCCCAGGAAAATAACCTATAAGACGCCTTTGTTAGAGCCGATCCTTAGGGTCACCTACGGATGTATCGTATATCAGGAGCAGGTTATCGAGATCTTCCGCAGCCTGGGCGGCTATACCATGGGACAGGCTGACAACATTCGCCGTGCTATCTCCAAAAAGAAAATGAAGGTCATTGAAGCGGAGCGAAAGGTGTTTGTCTATGGCGATGCCCAGCAGGGAATCAGCGGTGCTGTAGCGAAGGGCGTCAGTGAGCGTGCAGCGCAGTCCATTTACGATGAGATCGTTGCCTTTGCAAACTATGCCTTTAATAAGGCACATGCGGTGTGTTACGCAGTTGTTTCTTACCAGACAGCGTACCTTAAATGCCATTACCCGAAGCAATATATGGCGGCACTGATGACTTCTGTTCTGGATTCTGCGACCAAGATCTCCGGATATATCGCAGAGTGTAAGGAACTTGGTATTGAGACACTGCCTCCGGATATCAATCATTCTGATGACCATTTTACGGTAGAAGGTGAAGCTATTCGTTTTGGTCTGGGTGCGGTTAAAAATGTCGGTCGAGGTCTGATTCGGTCTGTTGCCGCCAAGCGGAAGGAGGGTGGTCCCTTCCGTAGCCTGGATGATTTTATCTCACGAATGGACGAGGGTGAGTTAAATAAGCGCGCAGTTGAAAATTTCATTAAGTGCGGCGCTATGGATTGCTTCGGTTATCACCGCAGTGAGCTTCTGGCGGTCTATGAGAGCATGATGGACAGCATTGCCATATCCCGAAAGAAAAACCTGGATGGGCAGATCGGATTGTTTTCTATGCTCCAGGATGAGGATCAGTCAGCTGCTGTTCCCATTCCGAAGCTTCCGGAAATGAGCAAGGCGGATAGGATGCTTTTTGAAAAGGAGACCACAGGTATTTACCTGTCCGGTCATCCTATGGATGACTACCGCCACTTGCTGCGGGGCAGCCATGTGATCCCCATCGGCAAGCTGATGGATGAGGAAAGTACCTTCGAGGATGATCAGATCATCAGTGTCGCCGGTGTTGTCCAAACGGTGAAAATGAAGACTACCCGGAACAATTCCATGATGGCATATGTGACGCTTGAGGATGATACGGCATCTGTGGAGATGCTGGCATTTTCCAAGGTGCTGAGCGAGTACGGCGGCTATATCCGGGAGAATCTGCCGGTGGTCGTGACGGGAAGACTTTCCCGGCGTGAGGATAAAGAGCCCCAGATCGTTATTAACCGCGCGCGTCCGATCTCTGATTTTTCCCGGGAAATTACCACGCAGAAGCCGCAGGACCGGAACAGTACGCTCTATCTGAAGCTCCCCACAGAGGATGCTTTGTTTCATAAGATCAAGGCGATTTTGAATATGTTCCCCGGTGAAAATCCGGTTGTCGTGTATTTTGCGGATACCAAGCAGAGAAGGGGCAGCCGGTGCGCATTGGATGAGAGGATGCTTGAAGAACTTGTGAATGTACTCGGGGAAGGAAATGTTGTTGTGAAATAAGCAACTGTATGTTACAATATGCTGTAAAGGAGTGCTGCTATGAGTAAAAAAGTCAAACTGATCGGTCTGCTGCTCGCAGCAGTGCTGCTTTTGGCGGGCTGTACGACCTTGACGGTCGATGAAATGTATCTTCTTCCGAAGCGGTCTGAGGATTATAACGATCTTCAGTCGGCCATTGACGGTGCGATGTCAGATTTGGAATACAGCGCGCCGCTGACGGGAGAAAATCAACAGACCGTGCAAGGTGCGGACTTAGATGGCGACGGCGATGTGGAGTACCTGCTCTTCGCCAAAAGCACCCAGGAAAAGCCGTTGCGTATTTTGGTTTTCAGAAGTGTTGACGGCGCCTATGTCAATACGGATACTGTGGAGTGTAACGGTACATCCTTTGACCAGGTTGAGTATGCCGACATGGACGGTAAGGGTGGCGTTGAGATCATCGTTGGTCGTCAGCTTAGTGACCAGGTAGTTCGCTCAGCGTCGGTGTATACATTCGCAAATGACGGGTTGGTACAGCTGACTTCTGTAAATTACAGTAAATTTCTGACTGCAGATCTGAATACAGACGGTCTTCCAGAATTGTTTTTGCTGCGATCGGGGCAAACGGACACGGATAATGGAATCGCTGAGCTTTACAGCATGAAAACCGGGACCATGGAACGGTATAACGAAGTTGTAATGTCTCAGCCGGTGGACAAGCTGAAGCGCATCATAACCGGCAAGCTCGATGGCGGCACCGCTGCGGTATATGTTGCCAGTGCGGTGGGTGATACAGCGCTGATAACAGATGTGTATTGCGTACAGGAGGGTAAGCTTGTCAATCTGACGCTTTCCAACGAGTCCGGAACCAGCGTGCAAACTATGCGAAACTACTATGTGTATGCTGACGATATTGATAACGATGGTATTGTTGAGCTTCCGTCTCTGATCTCTATGATACCCATGGCGAACACAAGCAGGAAGGATACCCATCAGCTGATTCGCTGGTACGCCATGATGCCAGATGGCGGTGAGGCAGATAAGATGTTTACCTACCATGATTTTGTTGGTGGCTGGTATATGCAGTTGAACAGTGCTTGGGCACCCAGAATTACCGTTGCGGATACGGGAAATCAGTATGCGTTCTATATTTGGGACGAGGAATTTAGCAGTTGCACAAAAATTATGACAGTGTATGCCTTCTTTGGTCAGGGTCGGGAGGAACAGGCTTTGACGGACGGACGGTTTATGCTGTACAAAACGGATATGACCGTTTATGCAGCGCGACTTGAGGCCGCGGCCGCAGATTATGGAATTTCCCAGGAAACTGCTGTTTACAGTTTTCGTCTGATACAGGAAGACTGGAAAACAGGAGAAACATAAGAGGTTTTGATATGAAAAAAGTTTTGATTATGGAAGATGAAGTCAATATCAGAAGCTTTGTCGTCATCAATTTGAAGCGTGCCGGGTATCGCGCTATCGAGGCGGGGACAGGGCAGGAGGCTTTGGATAGACTGCGGGATAATCCAGATATTGGCGTTGCGATTCTGGATATCATGCTCCCGGATATAGATGGCTTTGAGGTCTGCCGGCGTATTCGTGCGACCAATAAGCAGATCGGTATCATCATGCTTACCGCAAGAACGCAGGAGATGGACAAGGTGACCGGTCTGATGACCGGAGCAGACGATTATGTCACAAAGCCGTTTTCTCCTGCTGAGCTGACGGCACGCATCGATGCCCTTTACCGCCGGCTGGGTGGAGATTCGGTGATTGACAGCGAGCTGCTTTCCCAGGGCCCCTTTGTGATGAATACGCGCAATCACACACTGGAAAAGGCAGGTTCGCGTATTCGCCTGACACAAGTAGAGTTTTCTATTCTCAAGCTGTTTATGCGCAACCCGGGCAGGGCATTATCCCGTGAAGAGATCTTGTCTGAAGTGTGGGGGCGTGATTACGAAGGCGAACTGAAGATCGTGGATGTAAACATCCGCCGTCTGCGTATCAAGATCGAAGACGATACAGCCAATCCTACTTACATCACAACAGTTTGGGGCTTCGGCTACAAGTGGGGCGCGTAAATACCATGCAGAAAAAGCTGCGTGTTTTTAGAATCAAGGGACTGCGCAGGCGGTGGCTTATCAATACTGTTGGCGTGGTGTGCGCACTGGGCTTGATGTGTGTATTGGTCATTACCGCTGCCTTTGCATCCTCCTATTATTCTGCCATGGAATCCGATATGCGTTATCGCGCAAGGACGACAACAGAGTTTTTTGCAGGGTATCTGAACCTGAGCTATAATCAATACTATCAGTCCTGTATAACCTATGCCCAGACCTTCGAGGACAAAAATGTTATTGAGCTTCAGTTCATCAATGCCCAGGGTCAGATCGTCGTGTCTTCCTACGGGTCCTGGGCGGGGCAGTCACCCACAACACCGGAGATCGGCAATGCGATCAATAATCGATCTATTGTTGCCTATGTTGGGGAAAACCCCGCCACAGGCGAACGAATCATGGCAGTTTCTAGTCCTATGATCTACAGTAACGGTGAGGTGATCGGCGTTCTGCGCTATGTGACCTCTACAGAGGTTATGGATAGGCAAATCGTCAACATTGCTCTGTTATCCCTGTTTGCTTTGATGGTGGTCATGTTTGTTGTTCTGATCAGCAGCAACTATTATATCCGATCGATATTACTACCTCTTGGTGATATTATCGATAAGGCTAAAAAGATCACAAACGGTAGTTATGGCATACAGATTCAGGCTCACTATGACGATGAGATCGGTGAGCTTGCTGATACGATCAATGAAATGTCCATGAAGATCAATCAAAATGAGAAAATGCAAACAGAGTTTATATCCTCTCTTTCCCATGAGCTGAGGACACCTCTGACAGCGATCACCGGCTGGAGCGAGACGCTTCTGAGTGGGGATAATCTCACTGGAGATACCCGCCGTGGCATGAAGATCATCCACGGTGAAGCCGGACGGCTTACAGATATGGTGTTGGAGCTACTGGATTTTACTCGTATCCAGGATGGGAGAATGACGCTGAACATGGAACTGGTCGATATCCGGGCTGAATTTGAAGATGCTATCTATATGTATGGCAGCCGCCTTGCACAAGACGGTATTACGCTGGAATATTCTGATACAGATGATGATATTCCGGAAACCTCCTGTGACCCCAAGCGTCTGCGGCAGGTGTTTCTGAATATTCTTGACAATGCTGCAAAACACGGCTCTGAGGGTAAGCGTATCGATACTTCCATTTCTTATGAAAATGACACAGTTATCATAAAGATTCGGGATTACGGTCCCGGTATACCAGAGGATGAACTGCCGCTGGTCAAAAAGAAATTCTACAAAGGAAGCTCGAAAGCCCGTGGCTCAGGTATTGGGCTTGCGGTTTGTGATGAGATCGTCCAGATGCACGGCGGTAATCTGATACTGGAAAATGCACCTGACTGCGGTACGTTGGTTACAATTGAGCTTCCTATTGCGCAATAAAGGTGGATTACCATGCTTCAAAATGAAGAAAAATTCAAGACTATGATCGGTGGTCAGGCGCTCATTGAGGGCATTATGATGCGCGGTCCAAAACTGGATGCAGTGGTGACCCGTGATCGAGAGGGTATTCATGTAGAGACTGCTCCCAGAAAGCTGCGTCCTAAAAAATCAGTATGGACGCTCCCTTTGATTCGCGGTGCGGTAAACTTTTTCGATTCCCAGGTCGTCGGAGTAAAGGCACTCATGCGCTCAGCGGACCTTTCTCCGGAGGAGACACAGGAGCAACCATCCAAATTTGACCGTTGGCTGGAACAGAAGCTGGGAGAAACAAAGTTTCAGAATTACCTTATCGGCACGGCTGTGGCGCTGGGGCTGGGAATGTCTGTTGTTCTGTTCTTTTTGCTTCCTATGATCGTTGGCAGTTTTTTTGACCGGTGGATAGACAGCAACCTGCTGCGAAATTTGTTGGAAGGCGCTGTCCGAATCTGCATTTTTTTGGGATATATGCTCCTCGTGTCCCGAATGAAGGAGATGAAACGGGTCTTTGCCTATCACGGAGCAGAGCATAAAACAATCCGTTGTTATGAGGCTGGTTTGCCTCTTACAGTGGAAAATGTCCGCGCCCAGACACGGATGCACCCACGGTGCGGAACAAGCTTTTTGCTTGTGGTAATGATTCTGTCTATTCTTATTTTTTCAGCAGCATCGTCGTTACTGCTAACAGTAGCACCATGGCTGGCAGCGATGGAAGGAAGCTTTGCTTATAAGCTTATTATGATCGCTTTCAAGCTGCTTTTGCTGCCACTGGTCGTTGGGGTCAGTTATGAGATTAACCGTCTTGTAGGGCGCCACGATAATGCCCTTACAAAAATACTGACAGCGCCGGGTCTGTGGTTTCAAAGATTTACCACAAATGAGCCTGATGACAGCATGATCGAGGTGGGTATCGCTGCGCTGGAGGCAGTCCTTCCCGAACAGGAGGGGGATGACCGTTGGTAAAGAAATTATCTGCACTGTACCTTGAAGCGCGCAGAGTGTTCTGTCAGCAGGAGGACAAGCAGACAGCAAGTCTGCTTGCAAGAAATCTGCTGTGTCACATCACAGGAAAGTCCCGCGAGCAATTGCTTTCCGATATGGAAATGTACGCATCCCAGTCGGTTTGCGACGAAATGGAAGCGGCTGTGACACGGGTCCTGACCGGTGAGCCGCTGGCTTATGTATTGGGACAGTGGGATTTTTATGGAATGACGCTTCAGGTCAATGATAATGTTCTCATTCCCAGGGATGATACCTGTGCGGTAACAGATCTTGCGATCAAAAAGGCGCTATTTTTGGATGCAGGTCCCCGGATTCTGGGTCTTTGTACCGGCTCCGGCTGTATCGGTCTTGCGATCGCCAACAGAGTAAAAGATGCCCGGGTCACCCTTGCGGACATCTCACCGGAGGCAATGGCGGTTGCAAAACGAAACATTACCCAGCAAAAGCTTTCCGGCAGAGTATCCTGCGTCAGGGCGGATGCCCTGGATAAACCCACGGCTTTTTTGGGGAAATTTGATATGATCGTTTCCAACCCGCCCTATGTCACCACGCAGCAAATGGATGTGCTTCCGGAAAGCGTGAAGAACTATGAGCCGCACCTTGCCCTTCATGGTGGTGCGGACGGCTTGGATTTTTACCGGTCGATCGCAGAAAACTATAGACAGGCGCTGAAGCCGGGCGGCTTTTTGTGCTTTGAATTTGGCATGGGGCAGGGGAATGCCGTTTGCCGGATTCTGGAAATGAACGGGTATACCATTCTGGAGCGTTCCAGAGATTATAATGACAGAGAAAGGGCAGTACTTGCTCAATTTGGCAGGAAGGATAATGAATATGGCAACTAGAAAGACTGTATATGATGCACCTACCCCAGCGACAGATAAGAAAAAAGCGCTGCAGACAGCCTTGGCACAGATCGAAAAGAATTTTGGCAAGGGAACGGTCATGCGCTTGGGTGACAAGCCGGAAATGAGCGTCGATGCTATTCCTACCGGTTCTCTGGCACTGGATGCGGCACTGGGAATCGGCGGTGTTCCTAAGGGGCGTATCATTGAGATTTACGGTCCGGAGTCCTCCGGCAAGACGACCCTTGCGCTTCATATCCTTGCCCAGGCGCAGAAAATGGGCGGCGAGGTAGCATTTGTTGACGCGGAGCACGCTCTGGACCCTGTGTATGCAGCGGCACTCGGTGTTGATACGGATAGCATGCTGGTATCCCAGCCGGATACCGGTGAGCAGGCATTGGAGATCACCGATGCCCTGGTTCGTTCCGGTGCTGTGGATGCAGTCGTTGTTGACTCCGTTGCGGCGCTCGTCCCCAAACAGGAGATCGAGGGCGAGATGGGCGATACCTTTGTTGGTCTGCAGGCACGGCTGATGTCTCAGGCGCTGCGTAAGCTGGCGGGAACCATCTCTAAGACCAACTGGGTCGTTATCTTCATCAACCAGCTGCGTATGAAGATTGGTGTGATGTACGGCAACCCGGAGACGACCACAGGCGGCAATGCGCTGAAGTTTTATTCTTCTGTGCGTCTGGATGTACGGCGTGTGGAGGCTATCAAGGAAGCGGGTAATGTTGTTGGCAACAAGACCCGGGTCAAGGTTGTCAAGAACAAGGTTGCACCTCCGTTCCGTGAGGCGTACTTCGACATTATGTACGGTCAGGGAATCAGCAAGTGGGGCGAATTGGTCGACCTGGCAGTGCAGATGGAGATCATCCAGAAAAGTGGCAGCTGGTTCTCCATGGGCGATGAACGCATTGGTCAGGGCAAGGACAGCGTGAAGGAGTTCCTGATCGCAAATCCCGATATCGCGGAAAATGTAGAAGCCAAGGTGCGTGCAAACCTGCTTCGTAGCAGCGCTCCCAGGCAGGCAGCAAAGGCGGCGGAACGCCCCATTGCGGTAGATGCTGACGATTTTGACGATGAAGATTGAGTCTGTAGCTTCTCAGCCTGACCGGGCAGGGAAGTACACAGTGCGTTTTTCAGACGGGACGCGTATGCGCCTGTACCGGCAGACTGTTGAAGATTTTGGCTTGTATCCGGACATGGAGCTGTCTGAACAGCAGATGGATTCCTTGCGTACGGCAGCCGGTGCCATGTCTGCAAAAATGCGGGCTGTGCGGATCGTTGCAGCATCCAGTGTATCCAAGGGCGATCTGCAGAGGCGACTTGTTCACAAGGGAGAGGATCCTGCCCAGGCGAGAGATGCTGTCCAGTGGATGGAGGACCTGCAGCTTTTGGATGACCGAAAAACAGCACAGCAGATCGTTCAGCGGTGTATCGGAAAGGGCTACGGTATCTCCAGAGCAAAGCAGGCATTATACGAAAAACGAATCCCAAAACAATTTTGGGATGAGGCGCTGGAGGGCTACCCGGATCAGACCGAGGCGATCACAGGATTTCTTCAAAACCGTCTGGTCGGCAGTCGTGATCCTAAGGATGTGCGTCGCTGCATTGACGCGTTGATACGCAGGGGTCACAGCTATGGACAGATACGCCGCTGCCTGGAACAGCTGTCACTGGTCGTAGAGGATTTTCCGGAGGAATAGTATGGCAAAAATTAGTTTTATTTCACTGGGTTGCGCTAAAAACCAGGTGGACTGCGAGCGTATGATGTATCGCCTTCAAGAGGCTGGTCATACGGTCTGCGCAGAAGTGGTGGGCTGCGATGCAGTGATCATCAACACCTGCGGGTTTATTGATTCAGCAAAGTCTGAAGCGATCGACCATATCCTGCAAATGGGGCAGCTGAAGGCGGAGGGCTTGATCGGAAAGATATTGGTTACAGGCTGTCTCTCCCAAAGATATCAGGACCAAATACTCCAGGAGATGCCTGAGGTGGACGGTGTATTGGGAACAGGCAGCTATGCCGATGTGGTCCCTGCGGTGGAGAAGCTATTAAGCGGTGAAACGGTTGTTGAATTCGGTTCTATCGACGCACCGGAATTGGAAACAGGCAGGATATTGACGACGCCTGAGCATTATGCTTATCTGAAGATCGCGGAGGGTTGCGATAATAGATGCGCTTATTGCATCATTCCTTACCTGCGTGGGCGCTTCCGCAGCCGTAGCCTGGATGATGTTTTGTACGAGGCGAGACTCTTAGCTGACAGCGGTGTGAAGGAATTGATCGTCGTTGCCCAGGACACCAGTCGTTACGGCACGGATCTTCCGGGAAATAAACGGCTGCTGCCGGAGCTGCTGCGCCGGCTGTGCCAAATTGAAGGCTTTGAATGGGTTCGTCTCCATTATGTTTACCCTGACGAGATCGATGATGCACTGATCGATGTGATCGCAGCTGAGCCCAAGATCGTTAAATATCTGGATATACCAATTCAGCATTGCAATGATAAGATATTAAAGCTGATGAACCGCCGTGGTGACAGTGCATTTCTGCGGGAATTGTTTGAGAAGCTTAGGCGGAGGATCCCGGGATTGGTGCTCCGGACAAGCGTTATCACCGGACTGCCCGGTGAAGGAGAAGAGGAATTTCAGGAGCTTTGCGAGTTCCTCAAGGAAATGCGTCTGGAAAGGGTCGGTGCTTTCCCGTTTTCTCCGGAGGAGGGGACAGCGGCAGCGCAGATGGAATATCCGGATGCGGAGGTCGCACAGCAGCGTGCCCAGCTTGTGGAAACGATCCAATCCCGGATCATGGATGACTACAATGAGGCTATGATCGGAAAAACGGTTACTGTACTGATCGACGGGTTTGACGAAGCTTTTGAACAGTTTTATGGCAGAACATTTGCTGACTCTCCGGAGATCGACGGCAGAGTCTGGATCGCCTCTGAAGAAGCACTTTCGGAGGGAGAATTTGTACGGGTATGCATAGACGGTCTAATAGACGGGGATCTGTCCGGCTACCTTGTGGAGGAATAAATATGACAACAGCAAGTAAAATCACATTGGTTCGTGTGGCGTTTATCCCTGTATACATGGTGTTGATGTACCTTAGCGGCGGTGCGTCGGGATTGTATATGTGGCTGGCACTGGCTGTGTTTATTATAGCCAGTCTGACAGATTACATAGACGGTCAGATCGCGAGAAAGTGCAATCAGGTCAGTGATTTCGGAAAATTTTTGGACCCTCTTGCAGACAAGCTGCTGACCATCGCTGCCATGGTCATGTTCTGTGAATGGGGTACATTTCCTGCATGGGCGCTGATGATCGTATTGACCCGGGAATTTGCCGTAACCGGACTGCGCCTGGTGGCTGTAGGTAAGGGAAAGGTGATCGCAGCCGGCTGGAGTGGAAAAGTGAAGACCGCGAGCACGATGCTTGGTTTGTGTGTATTGATGGCATTCCCTGCGGTTCAGTGGCTCAGCATAATAATTATGGGTGTGATCGTGATCACCACGCTGTATTCCGGTATTGAATACTTTATCCAGAATTGGAATTGTCTTTGGGATGAATAATCGTTATGCCGGTGCTGGTGCACCGGCATAGCTTTGGAAATCGAGGTCAATATGAACGAAAAGGAAATTGGCGAGATTCGACGCAGAGTGCGTCGTGACCGCAGCAATATGACAGCTATTTACGGCTGCTATGTCAATGGGCAGAAGGAAATCATTTCTTCCTTCAAGCAGAGCGTTGGTATGATGCCGGAAAATGAGGCAGAGAAATACTTCGGCGTGCTCAAACGCGCCCTCTCCGGCACGATTGGGAAGAACCTGATCGACATCAGCTTTCAGACAGCGCAGGTAGTTGACAGTCCGGAGCATAAATTCCTGATGGAGCTTCGAAAGACAGCGTTGCAGGACGATACGCTGCGTATGGCGCTTTTTCAGAAGATCATTGAGTCTGTGTCCTTCCAGGAAAGTTTTCTGATTCTGGTGGGCTGTGACAGCTATGATGTGCCTTATAAAAGCAAGGACGACACGAATCAACCCGATGCTTCCGGGGAGGTCTATACATACCTGCTTTGTGCCGTCTGTCCTGTGAAACAGACAAAACCGGGACTGCGCTATATTGCGCAGGATAAGGAATTTCATGACAGTGGAATAGCCCAGACTGTCGGCGCCCCGGAACTGGGCTTCCTTTTCCCGGCGTTTGATAACCGCAGTACAAACATTTATAACGCGTTGTATTATACACACAACACCAAGGTCAGCAATCAGCCATTTGTAGAGGCGCTGTTTCATGTTCAACCGCCGCTTCCGGCTGCTGAGCAGAAGAAATCCTTCGAGGCATTGCTTACTACAGCGCTGGACGAAGAATGCAGTCTGGAAGTCATGCAGACGGTCCACGACCAGTTATGTCAATGCATTGATCTGCACAAGCAGAGCAAGGTAGCAGAACCGCTGCTGATTTCAAAAGAACAGGTTGAGACAGCGCTGAAGTCCGGCGGCATTTCGGAAAAGCATATCGCAAAATTTAGTGTAGATTATGATGAGACCTTTGGGTTGGATGCGCAGATCCATCCTAAGAATGTGATCGATAATCGGCGTTTTGAGATCAACACACCGAATGTATCCATCAAGGTTGATCCTGCCCGAAGTGACCTGATCGAGACCAGAGTGATCGGTGGCGTAAAGTATATCCTCATATGCGCCGATGAGAATGTCGAGGTCAATGGCGTACACATTCATATCGATGACAAGGAAACGGTAAAAATTTGATAAAAAAACTCGCCCCACTGTTTGGTGGGGCGAGCTGCTTATTTAACCATTGAGAGAATAATGTCTGCGCAGGTTTCAATGCCCAGTGTGCTGCTGTTGAGGCAAATGTCATAATTCTGGGCAGCGCCCCAGGTTCTGCCGGTATAATGCTGATAATTGATCTGACGGCGTTTGTCCTTTTCATGAAGGCGCGTTTGGGGCTTCTTTTCCGATTCGCCGTAAAGCCGCACAATACGGTCTGCACGGAAGTCCATGTCGGCATGAATAAAGGCGTGCAGGCAGTCCTTTCGGTCCTTGAGGATATAATCTGCATTGCGACCCACGATCACGCACGGACCCTGTTCAGCAAGCTGCAGAATCACACCACACTGGATGTTCCAAAGAAAATCAGCTGTGGAAAGACCGTTCATAACACCGGGTGAACTGTGGTGGGTAAAGGCGTAAGAGAATATACTTTTACCCGGTGCGTGTTCTCCGTGTTCTTCAACGAAGTTGGGGGCAAAGCCGGACTCCAATGCAATCTGTTCCACAAGTTCTTTGTCGTAAAACGGTATTGCGAGCTTTTCGGCGATCATTCGACCGATGGTGCGGCCGCCGCTACCAAATTCCCGACTGATCGTAATGATTTTCTTTTCCATACAGAACCCTCCTTCAAGCAAAGTTGTTCTCAATAAAATTATAACGGCTTGAAGGGTATAAGTCAATAATGTATCAGCACAGAATATTCTGTGCTACATGATGTGCTCTTCCGCACAATTGTCCACAACACGAACGCCCATTTCTTCCCGGTCTGCAACCGGAAACTTTGCAATACTCGTCTGGTCGAACTTCGGACAGAGCACATCCTCCGGATTCAGACGAAGATCGTCCGGAAATTTTTTCTTTTCCTTCATAAGATCACCCCCACATAAAGGATGCCCGGATAATAAAAAACCAGCCGAAATTCGGCTGGTTTTTACTGTTAGTTTACCTGTATACCGTATATCTTTTGCCCACGGGTGCCAACAACGATCGTATCTTCAAATATAGCAGGGGAGGCTTCTACATTAGAACCGAGGGAGACGGTGCTCAGCTCTGTACCTGTTGCGCCATCAAGCAGGCTCATTTTGCCGGTAGAATCGCAGATTACGATATAAGCCTTTCCTTCCTCTGTGTATACAGCGGCAGGGGAACTCCAGGTATAATTTGCCATGGAATTCTCCCAAACGATCTCACCGGTCTGTGTATCCAGGGCAACCAGAACACCGCTATAGGTGCTCGGTGTGCGGGCAATGGAGTAAACGATCAGACCTTCGATATCCGTACCTGCTTTGCCAAGCAGGGGCGTGGACTGAACACCGCCGGAAACACCGGAGACGGTATTGCAGTCATAGGGGACTTCCCATACGATCTCTCCGGTTTTTGCATCCAGCTTGTACAGAGAGATAGGACCGGCGCTGGAGCTGTCAGCAGTCCAATGCAGGGAGGGGGCGGTGTAGATATAACCGGTCTGACCACTTTCGTCCCATTGGAAAACAGGGGTTGAATTGGAGTCGTCCTTGGTATCCTGCGCCCATACCAGCTCCATGGTATTCAGATCGATGCAGAAGAACATACCGCCGTTTTCGGAAATATACAGATATCTGTCAACGATCACAGCACTGGGCTCAAAGCCGATCCAGTAGGTGCTGCCGTTGGAACGGGAGGTGTTGTAGCGCACCTTTACCGCCTCCTCGGGGGCGATAGAAATGGTTCCGGTCTGAATGTCATAGTGGCTGTTGAGCTTGATGGTATACAAAATTCCACTTTCACCGGGCCAGATAAGCGTATCTGTTTCTGCGTCAATCAGAGGGGAGGAGTCAAATGCTGCCCAGGAGCTGCGCAGAGTAAAGGAATCTGAGCCGCTGCGCTCGTAAAGGATGCTGCCGTCGATCAGACTGACGATGTACATTCTTGGCGCCTTGCCATTGACATAGTCACCGGAGCCGACATACATCAGAGGATACCCACGGGGATCCAAAGAGCCTGCGCCCTTGAAGTTCATACCGACCCACACAGGATCGCGTGTGTAAGAGCCGTCATCAAGATCGTAGAAGTAAATGTAACCATCCAGGGTGGCGTATATCACCTCAACAAGACCTTCCTTGGTCTTTTTGCTATCATACAGATTCATAATGGCTTTGGTTGCGTCATCCCAACGGACAATGAGAGGCTGACCGGTCCAGCCACTGCCGGGCCAACCGTTATAGGAGCCGATACCGGCACTCCACTTTTGCGTGATCGTTTCAGACACAACATTTGCAGTGCCATAGGTGGCGCTGCTGCGGTAATTATCACCACGGAAGGTTACGATTCCTTCCAGGGCCGTATATTCCTCCGGTGAGCCGAAGGAGATAGGCTCCGGTCGTGCATAGTCTGGGACGATGCTGCCGTTTTTAATGATCTCCCAGGTGATGCCCCAATTGCTGGGATCGCTTAGCTGGGAACAGGCAGGATCGTAAGTAGGCTCTGGCTCCGTAACCGGTACAGTCGTTTCCTCGGTGGTCTCCACAGTTGTGTCCTGGGTGGTCACGCCTGTAGTATGATTTGTCTGCGGTGTCTGCAGCATATCGTTTACTTCGTTGTAACGGTTGTTGCACAGAAGTGTGCAGACCAGAACGACGGCGGTGACAGCATACAAAACAACCAGCAGGATCTTTCCTGCTTTTTTACCGTTCTTGAAAGCAAGCACAGTAAAAATAATGCAGCTAAGCACCAAGGCCGCTAAGATCAACGCCATCAGTATGAGCGCAGGTTTCATCGTCTGAACTGCTGCTTGCTCCGATGCGGCAGAAGCGGTCAGAGTCAGTGTGCCTGTCAGTAAAATGAGTGTCAGCACGGAATAAATCGATCGTTTCATTGTTTACCTCCTAAAACTCCGGAGTTTTTTATGATTATACCATCAGTCGCCAACTGACGCAAGGGAAAAGCGTCAGTTCCTGTCGAAAATTTTCAGAACATCGCGTTTGGAAGTACAGGCGGAAGATTGTCATTTGGTAGAAACTGTGATATACTTTCATAAATCAAACTATGGAGGTAAGTATGAAAACGATCACCCAGACTCTCGCAGAGGAGTTGGGGCAGAAGGAAAGTTATGTAGATAATGTGGTTGCTCTTTTGGACGAGGGCAATACCATTCCTTTTATTGCCCGTTACCGCAAGGAGATGCATGGCGCGATGGATGATACCACCTTGCGAACACTTGAGACACGACTCAATTATCTGCGCAATCTGCAGCAACGCAAGCAGGAGGTATGCAATTCCGTTGCAGCCCAGGAAAAACTGACCCCGGAGCTGGAGCAGGCGATCCTGGCAGCTGCTACTCTGGCAGAGGTAGAGGACCTTTACAGACCCTATAAACAAAAACGCCGGACCCGGGCGACAGTTGCCCGCGAGAAAGGGCTTGAGCCCTTGGCGCTTGCTATTTTTGCGCAAAATGGGGAAGACCCGGCTGTCCTTGCTCAGGGATATGTTGATTCGGAAAAAGGCGTGGAGACCGTAGAGGATGCTCTTGCGGGAGCTTCTGACATCATTGCGGAAATGATCTCCGATGATGCAGATATCCGCAAGGCGCTGCGCCAGAAAATGGAACGCCAGGCGATCATCAGCGTCCAGGCAACAGATCCGGAAACCGATAGCGTTTACCGGCTCTACTACAGCTTTACATCCGGCGTTACAAGACTGCAAAATCACCAGATCCTTGCGATCAACCGGGGTGAGAAAGAGGGCTTTTTGAAGGTCAGTGTTACACTTCCGGGAAATGAAGGGCAGGCACTGGTCTGCCGCTGCGCACTGAAGCCGACTGCCCATATCAGTTCCTTTGTCCGTGCTGCTGCGGAGGATGCGTATATTCGATTGATCGCACCCAGTGCCGAGCGTGAGCTGCGCAGCTTCCTGACGGACAGGGCGGCAGAGGCGGCCATTGCCAACTTTGCACTTAATCTGAAGCCATTGCTGATGCAGCGTCCGGTCAAAGGCTTTGTTACTATGGGTCTTGATCCCGGCTACAGGAACGGATGCAAGGTCGCGGTGGTTGACGGTACCGGGCGTGTATTGGATACAGCTGTTGTCTACCCCACATTTTCTGAGCGCAAGAAAGAGGAAGCCATCGCGCTGCTTTCCGGTATGATCCGAAAACATTGCGTCAAGCATATTGCTATTGGCAACGGTACTGCCTCCAGAGAGACAGAAGCGATGACGGTACAGATGCTCAAAAATCTGCCGGGCGTAAGCTACATGATCGTTAATGAGGCGGGCGCGTCAGTTTATTCTGCCTCCAAGCTGGCGGCAGAGGAATTCCCGGATTTTGATGTTAATTTGCGCTCGGCTGTTTCCATAGCACGGCGGCTCCAGGACCCTCTTGCAGAGCTTGTGAAGATCGATCCTAAGGCGATCGGTGTCGGTCAGTATCAGCATGATATGCCGCCCAAAAGGCTGGACGAAGCCCTGGGCGGCGTGGTTGAGGATTGTGTTAACGCGGTGGGTGTTGATGTAAATACTGCATCTGTAAGTCTATTGCAGCAGGTGTCCGGTCTGAATGCAACAACAGCGAAAAATGTAGTAAATTACCGGGAAGAAAACGGTGCATTTACCGCAAGAAGTCAGCTGAAAAAAGTCCCCAAGCTTGGACCAAAGGCGTATGAGCAATGTGCAGGCTTTTTGCGCGTGCCGGAGAGCCGGGAGATACTGGACAATACGGGCGTTCACCCGGAAAGCTATGCTGCGGCTGCCAAGCTTCTGGAGCTGTGCGGATATACAAAAAAGGATGTTGCAGAAGGTAAGCTGGAGGAGCTTTCCCAGCGTTTTGCCGCGCTTGAGGCGCATCAGACAGAGGCTGCTTGCGGTGCTGGTATGCCTACACTGGAGGATGTAGTAAAGGAGCTGTTAAAGCCGGGCAGAGATCCCCGTGATGATCTGCCTGCACCGATCCTGCGGACGGATGTGTTGGAGATGAAGGATCTCAAGCCTGGGATGGTCCTGTCCGGAACCGTTCGGAATGTGATCGATTTCGGTGTCTTTGTGGATATCGGTGTTCACCAGGACGGTCTGGTGCATATTTCCCAGGTATGCAACCGCAAGCTACATCATCCTTCTGAAGTGGTCCAGGTAGGCGATATTGTGAAGGTCGCTGTTTTGGAGGTCGATGAAAAACGCAAGCGTATCAGTCTGACAATGAAAAATATTCAAGAATGAACACAAGCCCTGAACAGAATTTGTTCGGGGCTTCTTATTGTCCAAAGAAATATCTGCCTCCACGGATTTCCGTGGAGGCAGATCAGTTTTATTCTCCAATATATTGAAATCTTGGACCTTGGTAGTCACCCTGGGAAACAGTTTGGTTCCACATTTGCGCCGGGCGAACCCAAAGAGCACCGTCGCCGTACAGCGCCTTGTATACAACCATGGGTTCCAGTGTTTCTGAGTGCTTTGCTAACCCTATAACAAGATATTCGTTTCCTTTATAGTGTCTGTATTTTCCTAATTTGATTTCCATACAGATACCTCTGTCAGGAAGGGATCGTACCCCGTGAATCATCTAACACGGAGGCTGGATCAAAAATACCCTCAAACCATTCGCTGTGATATTTCATATTTGTACCGCCTACTAAGATCCGTCCCATCCGGATGTAGTCAGCCTGGCTGTTAAACCAGCGCGCACCGTCAGTGCAGAAGCCTAGATAGTATTGAAAACCGAAGGACCGCAGAGCTTGAAATTTCTCTCCACTGTAAGCAGTTGAACTGTCTGCAATATCGCTGTTTCGCGCGAACACAAAGATATCTACATCACCAAGCAAGGGCGTGACCTCTGCGGACCACTTATTCAGCTCGGCCTCGATTTGTGCAGCAGTGTAATTACCGTATGGTTCATTTTCGTAGGTATAACAGGCAAGCTCATAGCCTTCATCCCGGAGCGCGGCTATGACCTGTTTTGCGCCATCGAGCTGTTCATTATAATAATCAGCGCCAAATGTCTCCTGGGCGGCGGGATTGGTCCTGTAACCAAACAGACCGTCATACCCAGTCACAGCAAGAATTGCCTTCGCTCCCTTATAGGAAAAATCGGGATGCGTTTCGATGAAAGCGTCCAGGATCGGAACAAGGTCATATGCGCCGGTGACAGTCTGTCCCGTGCTATCGACCATTTCACATGTAATATTTCCATTTGCGTCTACTACCAACTTGCTTGCAAAACCGTCGCCACCGGCATCCGGGAGCTTATCACCGTCGCTGTCAAGCATATAGGTGTTATAATTAACATTAGTCTGGGTGAGAATCAGCGGCTTTTTGCCGTTGGGAAGGTACAATTGCGTCGTCCCGTCGTCGGATATTATGTCAGACATACGCACAAGAATATAGCCGTTTTCATATAGCTGTAACAGTATCTTTGAAAATTCGTCGACGGTGACAAAATTTCTGTTGTAGGAGTTGCCGTATGTGGCATCTGTAAAGGCTCTGCCGGGATCCGCGATCAGAATCTGGAAGGATAGGTTCAAGACCTGGCTGGGATCGTCCCACAGGACAAGCGCGTCCATTGCCGCAGTGTATTCATCCTTTGCCTGTGAAAGCGCAGGGAACTGTGTGATGTCATCTGAGAATGAATCGATGATACGGATGGCCTGGTCGTAATCGAATTGTTGTGCAGCAGAGGCGGACCGTGCCAACAGATCTGCTGCTTCCTGTTGTAGCTGCTCCAGCTTTTCGGCTTCTGCAATTGAGGCGGCAATGCTTTCCTGTTTCTCGATGTTATTTTTTTGTACACCCCGGACGATCGAACCGATAATAAACACGATGACCAGCACGATCGCAACACCGAGAATGATGACCGGCAGATAGGTCTCCTTAAAGATCTGCATTTTACTACGCTGTTTGCGTCGTGGGTTTGCTGGGCGCGGAGGGATGTTTTGCTGTTCTTCCATGAATTACACTGCCTTTCTGTAAGATTTGTTATATTATATCGGTGTTTTATGGAAAAAGCAAGGGGATTGGTTGCGGAGGATGTTTTCCTTGCATTCAAATACATTTTGCGGTATCATATACCCATATCCTGCAAGTAAGGAGAGAACTATGGAGAAGATCACTAGCTTTACGATCGATCATATCCGACTGCAGCCCGGTTTGTATGTTTCCAGAAAGGATAAGGTAGGCGGCGAAACAGTCACCACCTTCGACCTGCGGCTGACAAGTCCGAACGATGAACCGGTCATGAATACTGCTGAAGTGCATACCATCGAGCACCTGGCAGCGACTTATTTACGCAACGATCCGGATTGGCGGGAAAAGGTGTTGTATTTTGGTCCTATGGGCTGTCGTACGGGTTTTTATCTGCTTTTGAACGGAGATTATTCTTCTGAGGAAATTCTGCCCCTTGTGAGGTCGTGTTTCGGGTTTATTGCGGATTATTCCGGTGAAGTACCCGGTGCAAGTCCCAGGGATTGTGGAAATTACCTGGATATGAATTTGCCTATGGCAAACTATTGGGCTAGACGCTATTACAGCTTGCTGGAGAATATCGACAGCAAGGGCTTGACATATCCAAAATAGGGGAGAGGCATATGAGAAAGCTTGGAATTATCGGAGCAATGCAGGTCGAGGTTGAAACGCTCAAAGGGCAGATGACACAGCTTGTGGAGACCAAGCATGCAGGTATGACCTTTTATGAAGGCATTCTGGAGGGGCTGCCTGTCGTTACCGTTGTCTGCGGTGTGGGCAAGGTAAACGCCGCACTTTGCGTACAGGTCCTGTGTGATTGCTTTCAGGTTACCCATGTGGTCAACACAGGCGTTGCGGGATCGTTGTGCGCAGCGCTTGACATTGGGGATTTTGTTATCAGCCGGGATGCTGTTTACCATGATTTTGACTGTCATGTCCTGAACCCCAGTTATGTGGTCGGACAGGTCCCTGGTCTTACTGTGTGGGCTTTTCCTGCGGACAAGGACTTGGTTGCTTATGCCTTTGATGCGGCTGACCAGGTGCATCCAGGTCATGCACAGGTGGGTACGGTTGCCAGTGGTGATCAGTTTGTTTGTCAAAAAGAAGTTAAAACGAAGATCATAGAAAACACGAACGCACTGTGCACCGAAATGGAGGGAGCTGCCATTGCCCACGCAGCATGGCGCAACGGTGTTCCATTTGTGGTTATCCGTGCAATATCTGACAAGGCTGATGATTCAGCCCAGATGGATTACCCAACCTTTGAGGCAATTGCCGCAAGGCGCTGTGCAGAGGTGACCCGGCACATGGCAAGGAAACTTGCTGTCACGGAATAAGGAAACGCAGCAGACTTATTAGCCTGCTGCGTTATTAATTGTATCCGTTGCGGTAGTGCTTGCAATATCGTAGCTTTGCTCTGCATCAAAGCGTAGCTGATAAGGGACATCCTCAATCGTATATGTGCCGCTGTAGCGAATACCGGACGCTACAGGCATCCATGTGTCTGCATCCAACTCCAGATAGCATTCCATAACATCTGTGGTGCTAGCCACAGCAAGCTCGCCCAGCATCTCGGAATTTTGGTACAGGGTTTGACAGACATTGGTGCTGATAAGATCTGCAAATGCATCGTTTGCAGCATACTCGATGCGCCAGCTGTTATCTGTTTTAGTAAGCTTCGCACCGGTAATGTATTCCGGCAGCATGATCGTGCCGATCAATAGATTTTTGCAGTACGCCATCATAGCGTCCTGGTCAATGTCGGCGTTGGTCACCGATTCCCCCGCATTTGTGGATACAGTGTATTTTCCGTCAAAGAAAAGCTCTCGCTTCGTCAATTGCGAGATATCGTCAATACGGCTGGTGTTGGTGAGAACGACATTTGTGTCCACTAATGCCGACCAGGCTTCCTCGCCGTTTGTGTACATAGAGAGGATCTGGCTGCGCTCATCACCGAATGCCTGAAAATACGCGTTGTCCTTGTATGCGGTAAATACTTTTTTTGCCTGTAAAAGATACCCGGTTGCCCGTTCGAGCATCCGCGGTCCATCGAGGTACGCAATGGAGATAAAGCCGGAGGTATCCGTAGGAAGCGCAACTGCGGCAGAAGGCTGCTGCGGTTCTACAGTTACAGTCGTGGAAACGGTCGCATTTCCGATCGTATAGGATACTGTGTAAGTGCTCTTTTGCAGATTCCCGTCGGTACTGATATATGCAGTGCCGCTGGCATTTATAAATTCACAGCCCTCCTCTAAAGCCCAGCTTTCACCGCTTGACGGTTCGGCAAAGTAAACGGTATAGAGTTTTTTGTCGCGAGTGCCGGTAATGCTGCCGTATAATTCCGGGGTTATGAGTACCGCCGGCGCAAAGCGTGCCATGTAATCATTTGCGGTAATTTCGCAGGAAAATTGACAGCCATCCATTGACACATATGCAGTATCACCATTGTAGGTTTCGGAAAGCTGAAGCGTGTGTCCTCCTATATTGAGCGATTCCTGGGCATTGGCAAGAATACTGTCAGTTCCCAAGCCTGTATACGCAAGGGTCTGCTGTGAGGTCTCCAGAAAGTCTTCTCCGTTTATACTTGTATTCCGGACAGTCGAGATGTTCAGGACCATATCCTGCGCAGTCGTGATTGCAGCGATACTTTCGTTATATATCTTATCGGCATTCTTTAGTGTTACAGTCCTGTCTTTGCCACCAAAAAACAACAGGATGACAAGAACCAAAAAAGCAGTTACACTGCACAAAATGATAATGTGCTTGGGCTTGATCTTCATGGTTACCTCCTATCATCAAAAATGTCGAATGATGAACGATAATGTAAAGAACGCCACCCTTTTGGGGGTGGCGTTCTTTGGTGGACCTGATCGGATTCGAACCGACGACCCCCACAATGCGAATGTGATGCGCTCCCAGCTGCGCTACAGGCCCGTAACGAGAGCATTATACTCCGAAAGGGACGATTTGTCAATGTGTTTTATATGTGTTTTCCTATTATTCATGTGAAAACCCATATTGCATTTTTCTAAAAAACTGTTATAATTAAATTATCTCAGATTTGTGAACCGAAACGGTGAAATGAATATTGGAGGCATATAATGAAAAAGCAATTCATGTGTATTCTGCTGGCAGTTTCCGTGCTTTTTATGTGTGGCTGTGGTACACTGTCTGAAAACCCGGAGACAACGGAAGCTACAGACAATGTTCAGCTCGAGCTCACTCCGCTTTGTGACGGAAAGACATTGAAGGTCCTTGCCATCGGTAACAGCTTCTCCGACAATACAACCAACTATCTTTATGATATTGCCAAAGCCGAGGGCATGACGGATGTGGTTGTGGGCAGGCTTTATATTGGGGCCTGTTCTGTGCAGCAGCATTTGTATAATGCTACAAACAATGAGCCAAAGTATACATACAGCAAAAACAATTCTGGTATATGGATGCCGACAGATAATGCTACGCTCCTGTACGGTCTTCAAGATGAGGATTGGGATATTATTACATTGCAGCAAAACAGCGGAAATTCCGGTCTGCCTGAGAGCTACAAGGACTGCCTGGAACAGCTCATTGCATATGTCGATGAAAACAAGACCAATCCTGATGCAAAGCTTTTATGGCACATGACCTGGGCGTATCAGCAGGACAGCACCCACTCTGCTTTCAGTAATTATGCCAGCAATCAGGATCGGATGTATCAGAGCATTTGCCAGACGGTACAGCAGGTGGTTGTTCCTACCAATGCATTTGATGCTGTCATACCGGTTGGTACTGCGATCCAGAATGCAAGAACCAGCATAGTCGGAGACACTCTGACAATTGATGGCTACCACTTAAACACATTAGGAGAAGTGATCGGCAGCTACACTTGGTATGCTATGTTTGTAGGCAAGCCTCTTGAAGCGATCAATCATACCTGGGTAACCAATAATTTCAAGCTGACAGATGAATACAAAGCGGTGATTATTGACGCAGTCAATCACGCTTTGCAAAACCCTTATGCAGTTACCCAGTCTTCTGTTTCGAAATGACAAACAGTGCCATAGTATCCACTTCCTTACAGGGAGTGGATATTTTTATAGCATTTTATGTCGAATAATATTTGATCATGTCTTGTAATGTTGAAATTTTCTTGCTATAATGGGTTCCGGATGTTATGTAAAGGAGGTGGCAGCGGATGAAAAGATGGCTATGCGGTGTGCTTGCTGTAATGTTGCTTGTCAGCTTGTGTATTGGGTCAACTGTTCAGGCAGCAGCAATGGAAATTTCGGATGCTGCCATCGGGATTCTCAAACAAATTGAGGGCTTTTTGGTAAAGCCTGAATGGGATGTTTCCCAGTGGACGGTGGGTTATGGTACCAGATGTCCGGACGATAAGCTGGAATATTATAAACAGAACGGCATTACAGAGCAGGAGGCGCTGGACCTGCTGTATACGATGCTGGATGATTTTGAGCGTGATGTAAACGGCTTTGCCGCCAAATATAATTTGGCGTTTTCTCAAAACCAGTTCGATGCTTTGGTTATGTTTTCCTACAACTGTGGCACCTCCTGGATGAACGAAACCACCGGTTATTTTAATAATGCAGTTAGAAATGGTGCAGGTGGTACGGCATTTATCTACGCGATCTGTTTGTGGAGCGCGGCTGGCGGCGCGTTTATTTTAACCAAACGCCGGTTGTCAGAAGCAAATATGTACCTCAACGGCGTTTACGAAGCCTATAACAACAGTGAAGACGGTACATACCCTGCCAACTTCAAATACATATACATGGACGGCAACGGCGGAACGGTCAACTATATCATGCATGGCTATGACGCAGCAGATTCAAGCCCAATTTTGACAGAAGCCAAGGCGCCGACCGGCATCGATGGCAACGGAAATTCCTTTACATATGAATTTGCCGGATGGTACACCGCCAGCGAGGGTGGAACGAAAATAGAGGCGCTGGACGGCTCCTTAGCGGATGGTTCGGTGCTTTATGCCCAATGGAAGGACTCTGCCGGGCAGACCGTCACACTGCCTAAGGGAGACAGCTGCAGTGTTGAAGCGCAGATCGTTGGAGATGTGAATGTACGAACCGGTCCTGGCACCTATTATCCTAAGGTGCAGGAGGAGCAATTAAAAGCCGGTACTCCGGTCACGATCACCGAGACCTACACTTATGGCGGTATTCTGTGGGGCAAATGCCAGTACGGCTGGATCAGTCTATCCTATACAAATTACCATGAGGTTTTAGCAGGGGAGGAGAGCTGGCCAAGGACCGGTACAGTTACCGGGGACAATGTCAATGTCAGAAACGGAGCAGGAACCTCCAACACCATGCAGTATCAGCTTAACACAGGTGATCGGGTGACGATCTATGAAAAGGTTTATGCAAGCAACCTGTATTGGGGTCGTCTCGAGGACGGAAACTGGATCTGCATGACTTATGTGAAATTGGATGAGATCAAAGATGATACCCCTGATGATGATACACCTGCCGGTCTTAAGGGCGATATCGATACAGACGGAACGCTGACCAAGGACGATGCGATCTATCTGTTGCGATATGTTGTTTTCCCGGAGAAATATCCAATTTCGACCGACGGTGATATAACACACGATGGTACGGTAAATAAGGACGATGCAATCTATCTTTTGCGCCATGTGGTATTTCCCGAGAAATATCCCCTGGGCTAACAGTTAAGGTGAGAAAATAATGATAAAAAGGATAACGGTTTTACTGTCTTCACTTCTTCTGGTCACTGTACTCATTGGGCTGCCGGTATTGGCTGCAGGCTCTGTGAGTATTAGCCTCAGTACAAGCAGCTCGTCAGTTAACAGCGGTGACACCTTCACAGTCACAGTATCTGCGTCAGTGGATTCCTGCGGCAGCGGTGGTATAGATGTTTCATACAGTTCGGGTGTTTTTCAGCTTATAGAAAGCAAGTGCTTGCTGAGCAATACGGCGCTGTCCGGCTCGGATGTGTTTGCGTATGAAAGCAATACAGGAATTTCCGGAAATGCGTTTAGCATCACCTTTAAGGTCAAGGATGGCGCTACACTGGGGAGCTCCGGTATAACGGTTAAATTCAAGGCGGATGAAAAGACGGTCACGAAGACAATCAACATTACAGTAGCCTGTAATCATTCCTATGACAACAACTGTGATACCAGCTGCAATACCTGCGGTGCGACACGATCGATCAAGCACAGCTGGAATTCCGGTACAGTCTCTAAGAAGGCAACCTGCACCACAACCGGTACGAAGGATTTTAAGTGTAAGGTCTGCGGTGAGACAAAAACGGAAACGATTTCCAAAGCTGCCCATACCTACGACAACGACTGCGATACCTCCTGCAATGTCTGCGGTGGCACCAGGAGCATCACCCACGCATACGCATGGGCGCTGGAAGGAACGGAGCATATTGAACGCTGCAGTGTTTGCGGGGATTCCCAAAATCAAGGTCCGCATACCCTGGAGGAAGCTACCAGCGGTGACGATACCGGACACGGTTATAAATGCGCTATCTGTGGCTTGATCCCTGATGCCGAACCGCATCAATACGATACAGACTGTGATACTACCTGTAATATCTGCGGATATGTGCGTACCATCACCCACGCATACAGCGACAGGCTCAGCTATGATTTCAGCGGTCATTGGTATGGATGCATGATATGCGGCGAAAAAATGGAAACGGTGCCACACACACCCGGCGAAGCGGCTACCGAAACAACAGATCAGCTCTGCCTTGACTGCGGCTATGTGATTCAAAAAGCCGGCAACCATGTGCATTCTATGGCTGGCGACTGGATGAGTAATGATGTGGGACATTGGTACCTGTGCGCTTGCCT
>JAZSHB010000118.1:0-16156 GCA_045533015.1 Faecousia sp. | reverse complement strand
AGTTTGATACAGAAGATGGTCAGCTAATTCACCGGTCCATTGCCAGACTTTAAGTTGTGGACTATGTCCTTACACTGGTGTGGACGATGTTACACTTGACACGATGATCGCCCCTACAGCACAACCCGGTCTCTACCGTACCTATGTACGCCGACGAGTCCGGGTTGCTTGTCTTTGGGGCTTCCTTGACCTCTGATAGTCTGTCAAAAAACAAGTATTTTGACAGACTGAAGCGTGCCGCGCTCTGCGCTGCACGCTTTCTTTTTGTCACCCCTTTACAGAATGGAAAAATTCGGCTATAATATATCAAAAATTTATAAAGCGAGGGCGTTGACCCATGAATATTGAATTTGATGCATATAAGCAAAAGCTGAATGAAGTCCGTCCCGGACTTTTAGAGTTGGCGGATTCTTTGAATATCGAAGGACTGCGCAATGAGCTGGAGCGCCTGCGCGCTATGCAGGAGGCACCCGGCTTTTGGGATAATCCGGATAAGAGCCAGCAGGTGGTCATGAAGACCAAGACAGCGGAAAACAAGATCGAAAAGTATGAGCAGATGCTTGCCTCCTGGGACGATCTGATGACCATTTGTGAGATGGCAGCGGAAGAGGATGACGACTCCATGCTCGATGAGCTGAAGGAGGGCTTCCAGAAGCTAAGTGAGGATATGGAGCGCTGCCGCCTGGAAACGCTGCTCACCGGCACCTACGACAGCAACAATGCCATGGTATCCTTCCAGGCAGGTGCCGGTGGTACGGAAGCCCAGGACTGGTGCCAGATGCTATACCGTATGTATACTCGCTGGGCAGAAGCCCATGGCTATACCTATAAGATCATGGACTACCAGGAGGGTGACGAGGCGGGATTGAAATCCGCGGATATCCTTATAGAGGGTGAAAATGCCTATGGCTTCCTCAAGGGCGAAAACGGCGTTCACCGGCTGGTGCGTGTATCGCCCTTTGATGCCAATGCCCGTCGCCAGACCTCCTTTGCTGCCATCGAGGTCATTCCTGATATCCAGGACGACAGCCAGGATGTGGAGATCAAGGCGGAGGATTACGAGATGCAGGTCTTCCGGTCCTCCGGCGCCGGCGGTCAGCACATCAACAAGACCTCCTCTGCGGTGCGTCTGATCCACAAGGCTACCGGTATTGTGGTCGCCTGCCAGACAGAGCGCAGCCAGTTCCAGAATAAGGAAAACTGTCTGCGTATGCTGCGAAGCAAGCTGGTGGAGATCAAGGAGCGCGAGCATTTAGACAAGATATCCGATATCAAGGGCGTGCAGAAGAAAATCGAGTGGGGCAGCCAGATCCGTAACTATGTATTCATGCCCTATACGCTGGTCAAGGATACCCGCACCGGCTGTGAGACCTCCAATGTCAACGCGGTCATGGACGGCGCCCTGGATCCCTTCATCAACGCATATCTGACCTGTGCGGCTACCGGCAATTGGGTGACAAAATAAACTGAAAAAAATATCAGTGCAGCACTTGCTTTTTGTAAAAAGCTGTGCTATAATTCATGGGCTATTATTGAAATTATCCGCTGTGTGCGGTTGAACGCAGTCGGAGGGAGGTTAAGAATATGGAAATTGTGAAGATCATTCTGACGGTTTTTGAGGTCATTGCCAGCATCCTGCTGATTATCGTTATCATGGCACAGTCCGGCAAGGAAGCCGGTCTTTCCGGTGCGCTTTCCGGCAACAGTGATTCCTACCTGAGCAAAAGCGGCAAGGGCGGTATGGATAAGCTGCTGTCCAAGTCCACAAAGTGGCTCGCTCTGGTGTGGATCGTGCTGACACTGTCACTGAGCGTGCTTCCCTAAAAGAAATATTCTGCCACAGGTTCTTTCCTGTGGCATTTTTCTTTTGTGGACATTTTTTTAGTTACATGGTACAATCAGCGCAGGATTTATGAAGGAGTGTTCTTATGAAAGCGGAAAAGCTGAAAGGACTGGCACCGGAAACGGTGTTTGCATATTTTGAAAGGCTTTGTGCCATCCCCCATGGCTCCGGAAACACCAAGGCCATCAGCGATTGGCTGGTTTCCTTTGCCCGGGAGCAGGGACTGCGTTATATTCAGGATGAGGCGAATAATATTCTCATTTTCAAGCCTGCCAGCCCCGGTTATGAGGACCACGCGCCTGTGATTCTCCAGGGGCATATGGACATGGTGTGCGAGAAGGACGAAAATTGTTCCATCAACATGGAAGAAGACGGTCTGGATGTGACCCATGACGAAAGCTATGTTTTTGCCAGAGGAACTACTCTTGGGGGAGATGACGGCATTGCGGTGGCTTATGCTCTGGCGTTGCTGGCAGACAAAACGGCTGTTCACCCGCCTTTGGAAGTTATCCTCACCGTGGATGAGGAGATCGGTATGCTGGGAGCAGACACCATCGATGTGTCCATGCTCAAAGGACGGACCCTTATCAATATCGACTCTGAGGAGGAAGGGGTCTTTACGGTATCCTGCGCCGGGGGCGCAACGGCAACAGTGGCACTTCCTGTGGAGCGCAGGGCGGTCTACGGTCCGTGTATCCGCCTGACGGTGGAAGGCTTGCAGGGCGGACATTCCGGTGTTGAGATTCATAAAAGCCGTGCCAATGCGAACAAGATCATGGGTGAGCTGCTCAGCCGTGTCCAGCAGCTTATGCCGTTGTGCTTGACCTCCTTTTCTGGCGGAGCGAAGGACAATGCCATTCCCCGTTCCTGTCAGGCTACGATGGTCATGCTTGGTATGAACCCGGAGCGCATTAACGACATTACCCAGCAGCTGCAGGCGGAGGTTCGCGCCCAGTATGATGAGCCAAATGCAATCGTCCGGGGCGACAATGTGGATGCCCTGGGCGGAAATGCTGTGCCTGCTGATCAGACTGCCAGGATCACAGCACTGTTGTGTGCAGCACCCAACGGCGTCCAGGCAATGAGCCAGGATATTCCCGGTCTGGTGCAGACCAGTCTGAATATGGGTATTGCCAGACTGGATGACAGCTTTACAATGACCTTTTCTGTCCGCAGCAGCGTGAATGGGGAAAAGCAGGCACTGATCGAAAAGCTTAAGGAGCTGGCAGCTTTTAACGGCGCTGTCTATACCCAAATGGGGGAGTACCCTGCCTGGGAGTATAAGCAAGATTCCCGGCTGCGGGACACGATGGTGCGTGTCTATGGGCAGATGTTTGGCAACGAACCCCAGGTGGTTGCGATTCATGCGGGTTTGGAATGTGGGCTGCTGGGAGAAAAGCTTCCCGGATTGGACTGCGTATCCATTGGACCGGATATGCATGATATCCACACAAGCAGGGAGAGGCTGAGCATCGCATCTGCAAAGCGTACCTGGGAGTTTCTGCTGGAAGTGTTGCAGCAGCTATAAGAAATACCGCAGACACATGGGGTGTCTGCGGTATTTATTTTTGCACCAAAAGTCCTTTTACCCAGGAGAGATCCTCCTTACCAATGACACGCAGCAGCACCAAAAGACTGCCCCAGAGCAGAATAAAGGCACCTGTCCGCAGTACAGCATCGCCAACAAGGGATGCACCCCAGACTGCTGCCGCAGTGCCGAGTCCCGTAAGCACCGGTACGGTGGGGGATATCACATTTCCTACGATCTTCAGAAGTCTGCCCAGGCTCAAAATGAAATTTAGCACATGGGTCACAAGAAAACTAACAAAATACCCCATCATACCGAACTTGGGCAACAGGAAATAAAGAAAGGCTACATCCATGGCAGAGGTCAGTATATTATAACGCACACAGATCTTTTGCTGCCCAAGCCCTTTGGTCATGGCATCGGTCACCGCATCACAGTAGAGCATGGGAATCAGCAGGGCATAAAGCTTTAGTTGATCACCTGCCTGGGCGTTGTCATACAGCCCCAGACAAAGCTCTCTCGACAGTAATAACTCCAGACCGCAGCAGAAACAGCCATACAGCAATGCTACCCGCAGGCTGCGTTTTACAAGATAGCGGATTCTCTGTCCGCTGCCGGCAGCGGCACACCGGGCAAGCTCCGGAATGAGCAGCTCGTTAAGTCCAAAGAGAATGGCTGCCGGAAACATCAGTATGGGAAACACCATGCCGCATACCATGCCGAAGGCGGCAAGGGGATCTGTCGCGCGGCTGTACAGGCTGAGCCGTTTCGGTACCATCAGATTTTCAGTGGTATTGATTCCCACTTTTACATCATCTGCGATCGCCAGGGGTGCGGCAACCTGCAGCAGCCGGGTGCGGACGGATATCCGTTTTCCGGGTTTTTCTTTTTCTTTTATCCGCAGCAGGACCAGACAGCCAAGGGTCATGCAGCTGCTGATTCCGCTGCCTAAAATGATGCTCTGGCATGCCTTTGCCGAGTCGCTGCCTGCCCATAGAGTCAGTACGGTCAAGGTAGTGAGCATGGACAGCAGCTGCTCTGCGATCTCCACAGCCGCCAGCGTACCGATACGGCTCGCGGCGGTGAAGTAACCGGTCATCACACCGCACAGGCAGCTGACCGGCACAAAGCAGGCAAACAGTCGGATGGCATCGGCGGTGCGTATATCACCGATCCAGCTTTCGGCAAGAAATGGCGCAAAGGTATGTAAAAGCACAGCCACAGTCCCGCTGCAAAGGATGCTGTACAGCACACACCCTGAAAGAACCCAGGTCACATTCCCTGGCTTCCTGCGTCCCAGCTCCTCGGCAGTCAGATACATGGCAGCAGTGCGCACCCCTGCCATGCCGGCGGTCATGGCGAGACTGCCTACAGACATTACAAGCTGCAAAAGCCCAACGCCAGATGCACCGATCCTTCCGGAAACATATACCTGAAACGAGGTGGAGACCAGCCGCAGCAGCAGGTTTACACCGGTGAGCATCAGTGCACTGTAAAATATGGGAAGTTTTCTGCGCAAAAAGATCCCTCCTTGTCCACAGCTTATGCGGGCAAGGGGGGCTGTATGTTTTATTTACCTGTAAAATAGGCGCAGTGCATCGCCAGCGGACACAAGTGACATTTGGGATTTCTTGCGGTGCAGATATCCCGGCCGAACAGTACGATGCGGTGACAGAAGTCAGAGCTTTCTGCAGCAGGGAGGATCGCCCGGAGTTGTCTTTCTACTTTTTCCGGCTCTTTGCCCTGGGACAGTCCCAATTTTCCGCAGATGCGGATACAGTGGGTGTCACACACCACGCTGCCCGGCTGACTGTAAAGATCGCCCAGAAGCAGGTTGGCGGTCTTTCTGCCCACACCTGGCAGCTTCAGAAGCGACTCCATGGTGTCGGGGACTCTGCCGCCGTAGTCACGAAGCAGCATCTGACAGGCAAGAACGATATCCTTTGCCTTCTGCCTGTAGAAACCACAGGAATGGATATGGTTTTCTATATCAGAAATATCTGCCGCAGCCATTGCTTCCAAGGTAGGGTAGGCTGCAAACAGGGCAGGTGTCACCAGATTGACCCGGGCATCGGTGCATTGTGCAGACAGCCGCACCGCGATCATCAGCTCATAATCCTTGTTATACTGCAGGGCGCATAGGGCCTCGGGATAACGGTGGTTCAAAATATCGATAATGGCACGCACTTTCTGTTTCATAGCGTTCCTCCCCAGTGTGTCTGATCCCATATTACCACAGTTTTTGACCAATGAAAAGAAAAAAATAATTCCTGCACACCGAAGCCCCTGGCAGGATATGATGGGGTAATGGAGGGATGGCTATGGAGCTTACTTTAGACAGCCTGCGCCTGGGGCAAAGGGCAGAGGTGACCGGACTGGATACCGCGGCATCCTTAACTGCCCGCCTGCGGGATTTTGGTATGGTACCGGGTACACAGGTACAGTGCCGTTACAGAACACCGGGCGGCAGCGTGACAGCACTGGAGTTCCGTGGTACGGTGGTTGCGCTGCGGACCCGGGATATGAAGAAGATTCGGGTGCGGTGCTGATGGGTGCTGCTGAAAAACAAAGGATAACTGTTGGACTGATAGGAAATCCAAATGTGGGCAAGAGCACGCTGTTTAACCGTTTGACCGGTCTGCGGCAGCATACCGGGAATTGGCCGGGAAAAACGGTGGAGATCGCCCAGGGAAGTGCGCATCACAACGATACGCAATATGTTTTTGTGGACCTGCCGGGTACATACTCTCTCGAAGGCACTTCCGAGGACGAGAAAATTGCCGGGGAGTATGTAAAAAGCGGGCGGGCAGACTGTACGGTGGTCGTCTGCGACGCCACTTGCTTGGAACGCAGTTTGATTCTGGCGCTGCAGGTCCTGCAAAGCTGCGATCGTGTGATCGTTTGCGTCAATTTGATCGATGAGGCAGAGCACCGGGGATTGTCGCTGGATACACAGAAACTGTCAGCACTTTTGGATTCGCCGGTGGTGACGACCTCGGCAGGGCAGGGAACAGGACTGGAGATGCTACTCGATACGGTCCGGGATACTGCACAGAAGGAGCCAGCCAGGACGGCGGAACAATGGGACGATCCCGTCCGGGAGGCTTCGCGAATCTGCGGGCTTTGCGTCAGTGGGGATACAGATGCCCGGGACGCCTTTGCCAGACGGGTGGATCGGCTTTTGGTCAGCCGCCGTTTTGGTGTGCCGCTGATGTTTTTGGTCCTGCTGGGAATTGTATGGCTGACGGTATGGGGTGCCAACTATCCCGGGGCTCTTCTGGAAGCGGTATTCGATATGGGTTACAGATGCCTTTTCGATTGGCTTTCAGGCTTGCCCTGGTGGCTGCATGGGGCGCTCGTAGACGGTTTGTACGCCACCTGTGCCCGGGTCATATCTGTCATGCTTCCGCCTATGGCGATCTTTTTTCCTCTGTTTACATTTCTGGAGGATATTGGATATCTTCCAAGAATGGCATTCCTGCTTGACCCCTGCATGGCATGCTGCGGCGGCTGCGGTAAGCAGGCACTGACCCTATGTATGGGACTGGGCTGCAACGCCGTTGGGGTCATGGGATGCCGCATTATCGATTCACCCACAGAGCGCTTGAACGCCATCCTCACCAATGCCATGGTTCCTTGTAACGGACGCTTCCCAACGCTGATATTGCTGGGAAGTCTCTTCTTTCCGGGAGCAGGGGCGGCACTTGCGGTGGCGGCTTGCGTGGCTTTGGGGGTGGTGGGAGCAATGGCAGTTTCCGGCGTGCTGAGCAAAACCCTTTTTCGCGCACAGCCCGGTACATTTCTCATGGAGATGCCTCCGTTCCGCCGCCCCCGGCTTGGGAAGATACTCATACGGTCATTGCTGGACAGGACGCTGTTTATCGCCGGACGGACCTTAAAGGTAGCTGCCCCGGCGGGTGTTCTGCTGTGGGTCCTCTCCCGTACATCGTTGCTCGGCAAGGTGGCTGCGTTTATAGAACCGGCAGGGGTGCTGCTTGGAATGAACGGTGTGATCCTGCTTGCGTTTATTTTCTGCCTGCCTGCGAACGAATTACTGATTCCTGTGATCCTTATGGCAATGACAAATGCCCAAAGTCTGACTGCTGCCGCAGGTGTCAGCACCCAGCTTCTGCTGGATACTATGACCTGGCAGTGCGCCGTTTGTACGATGATTTTCACCTTGTTTCATTGGCCCTGCGCAACGACCCTCATGACCGTTTATCGGGAGACGGGCTCGGCAGCAAAAACAGCGGTGGCATTTATACTGCCCACCGCTGTTGGATGTGTACTGTGCATAATATTAAATCTGCTGTTGTAGAATCTCTGCACTGAGCGCGGATATTTCGTAAGCTGTGCGCTCCTGTGCACCTGCCTCGGTCAGCTTGGTGTAGATGCGGCTTTGCAGTCTGCCAAAGATGCGGATACAGTCCCGGGTATGGCAGGCAGAGACCTCTTGTGCTGTCCTGCCCCAGAGAATACAGGGAAGATAGTCTGCTCGCTGAAATGCCCTGGGAACGGCGAGCATGGCGTCACAGATCTCCCGCCCAAGAGGGGTGCGGCGGAAGATTGGCTCTCTGCATAGAGGACCTTCAATGACCACATCATTAATCGGCCCTCCGTCCTCAACGACGATGGAGGAGGCAAATACAAAGATCAGCAGCCGCCGGGCGCCGGCGGTGCGCTGGTTGTGAGAACGAATTTGTCCGGTGACTGTCAGCATCGCGCCGGCTGTGGGATCGATCTGCCCCAAAACCTGCTCCTGGGCAACCACAGGCAGCAAGTCTACAGCACCGGACAGCCGTGGCACCTCCAGGGTAAAACGGAAAAACTGCCGTCCGTGATTTTCGTGGGAAAATTCCGGCAATGTGAGCAAGCTTCCGCGAAGGGTAATGCTGTTTGTTGTATGTTCCATAGTACCACCTCGAAATGTGATGTATGGAACATTCTATGCATCGGATCTGCAAACAGAACCTTGGAGGATACTTATCGGCGTTTCTTTGAAGAAGGCTTTCGCTGCGGCGGTTTTTTACCCGGCATCTTCGGCGGTGCTTTCTGACCGCCCTGCCTCGGTGGTACGGCACGGATGAGACATTTGGGGCCAGAGCCGATCAGATCCTCCCGGTGCGCCTTGAGCAGGGCTTCCTTTACCAGATAGTAATTTTTTGGATTGCGGTACTGGATAAGGGCACGCTGCATGGCTTTTTCGTGGGGGTCAGTGGGAACATATACCTTGTCCATGGTCCGGGGATCAAGCCCGGTGTAGTACATTACTGTGGACAGGGTGGAGGGAGTGGGGTAGAAATCCTGCACCTGCTCGGGATTGTAGCCCATTTCCCGGATATACTCCGCAAGGGAGATTGCCTCCCTCAGGGAAGAGCCGGGATGGCTGGACATCAGATAAGGCACAAGGTATTGGTTTAACCCGTATTGCCGGTTCAGAGCAAAATACTTGTCTACAAATCGGTTATAAACAGCGTTTTTGGGCTTGCCCATACGGGACAGGACCGCATCGGCAACATGCTCCGGCGCCACCTTCAGTTGACCGGAGATATGGTGCTGCACCAGCTCTTTGAAGAAGGTATCCTTTTTGTCCGCCAGAAGATAGTCAAACCGGATGCCGCTGCGCACAAACACCTTTTTCACACCGGGAATTTTCCGTAATTTCCGCAGCAGCGCAATGTAATCTGTGTGGTCCGCACGCAGGTTTTTGCAGGGGGTGGGGTACAGGCATCGCCGGTGCGGACACGCACCCTTGCTTAGCTGCTTTTCCCAGGCAGGAAAACGGAAATTTGCCGTAGGACCGCCTACATCGTGGATGTAGCCCTTGAAGTCCGGATCCTTGACCATTTGTTCTGCCTCGGCAAGAATGGAGTTGTGGCTGCGTACCTGAATGATGCGTCCCTGGTGGAAGGTCAGCGCGCAGAAGGAGCAGGCGCCGAAGCAGCCCCGGTTGCTCACCAGACTGAACTTGACCTCCTCAATGGCAGGGACACCGCCGGCTTTTTTGTAGCTTGGATGATAGGTACGGCAGTAGGGCAGGGCATATACCGCGTCCATTTCATCAGTAGTCAGTGGCTTTTGAGGCGGGTTTTGTACGATAAAGCCCTTGCCGTAGGGTTCTGCCAGCCGTTTTGCGGTAAAGGGATCGCAGTTGTTGTATTGGATTTGGAAGCTTTCGGCATAGGTGCGTTTGTTATTTTTTAGCGCCTCGTAAGCAGGGAGCAGGATCGTGGGGAGACTTTCGTCCAGTGACTGGGTACGGTAGACCGTGCCGTCGATGTAGGTGATATCCTTCACATCCATGCCTGCGTTCAGTGCGTCGGCGATCTGGACAACACTCTTTTCACCCATGCCGTACATCAAAAGGTCTGCCTGACTGTCCAGAAGAATGGTGCGCTTCAGGCTTTCAGACCAGTAATCGTAGTGGGCGAGGCGGCGCAGGCTCGCCTCGATTCCACCAATGAGAATGGGGACATCCTTATAGGTCTGGCGGATGAGGTTACAGTAGACCACAGTTGCGTAATCTGGGCGCTTACCCATCACACCGCCGGGGGTAAAGGCATCGCTTTTGCGCTTGTGCTTTGTGACGGAATAGTGGTTGACCATAGAATCCATATTGCCGCCGGACACAAGAAAGCCGAGCCGGGGTCTGCCAAACACATCGATAGAGCTGGGATTCTTCCAATCCGGCTGGGAGATGATACCGACGCTGTAGCCGGCATTTTCCAGTACACGGCTGATAATAGCGTGACCGAAGGAGGGGTGATCCACATAGGCATCTCCGATAATGTACACAAAATCACAGCACGCCCAGCCCCGTGCCAGCATATCCTGTTTTGAAATAGGCAGAAATTCCATACATGACCTCCAGAGGTTTTCTTTAGTATATCATTGATCGGTCAAAAAAGGAATAACAATTCGAAAATTATCGGTTTATTGACAATCCGCATAAATAAAACTATAATACGGTCAGAAAGGATGTGTTCATATGGCAGTTCGTTTGAACGAGGATAAGGAAATGGTAAAGACCATCCGGGACGGTTTGAAGCGCACCGGTGGCTACTGTCCCTGCCGCCTGGAGCGAACAGAGGAGAATAAGTGTATATGCCAGGAATTCCGAGATCAGATCGCAGATCCGAATTATAAAGGCTACTGCCACTGTATGCTGTATTATAAGGATTGAGATCCGGTACTTTTTTGAAAAAAAGCAAAAAAGATGTTGACAAATATGACCTGCCGTGGTACTATACTCTAGCGTTGAGCGAAAGCCAGCGGCATATGCGCGAGTGGTGGAATTGGTAGACTCGCTAGATTCAGGTTCTAGTGCTCATTCCGGGCGTGGGGGTTCAAGTCCCCCCTCGCGCACCAAAAAGAAACGACAATTTTCAACAAGAAAGTTGTCGTTTCTTTTTTGTTTTCTTCACTTTTCTCTTTTCGTTCTTCTCTCTTCTCTCAATTTGTCGTTTCCAGATAAAAGATAAGAGAGAAGAGATAAAAGAAAAGGTGCTTTGCTTCGCAAAACGTTGATTTTAAAAGTGAATTATGATATAGTTTTTTAGAGGTGTATGTTATGAATAGTCCCTTGCTTGCAAAATCGCTTGATTTTGCAACACAAATTGTTTTGTTCTATGAAGAATTTTCTAAATCAAGAAAAGATACAACGATTGCAAAACAATTACTTCGTTCTGCTACCAGTGTTGGTGCAAATATTAACGAAGCAATATATGGCAACAGTAAGGCTGATTTTATTTCAAAATTACATATTTCCCTAAAAGAAACAGGCGAAAGTATTTATTGGCTTACACTTTTAAATAGAACAAAATTGATTGATTACAATTTTGAGGATTTGCTTTCGCTTGCTGAAGAAATAAAAAGAATGTTGGTAGCATCACTAAACACCGCAAAGGAGAATCATTAGTGACTAAGAAAAACCGAATAGAATATTTAGTTTGTACTTTATTGGTAGTTATTACCGGATTTATTATTTATGGTCTTGTTGCAAGTCAACAACCACTTATAAACGAGAGCAAGTTGCAATCCTTCTTGCTTTTCGGATGTTTGGGCGGATTTGGGTTTAGTGCTATAGTTTCAACAATTATACTATCTATTGGCTTTTTTAGAAAACGGGGATTAGTTTTTAAAATAATCGCATCTTTTTTGTGGCCTATAACATTTGGAATATGTGTATATGTTGGTATACTTTCCTATATTCCTTATCAAATATATAACATTGTGAAAATTATAAAATTGACACGTGCGGAACGCGAATCAACAAATCATAAAAATATGTAGTGGTTCAAACCCATAACACCCAAAATTAAAGGTCATCGAATTTGTGCTACCTTTCCAAATAATGGATACCCCGTTAGGGTGTCCATTATTTTTTTGCACACCGGAGACTTGAACGGCTTGTCGAATTATGGTATACTATCCCCAAATGAGGTGATATTGATGAATCCGATCATTAAATGGCCCGGTGGAAAATCAAGAGAAATAGATAAGATCGCCAGCCTGATACCGGAACATAAGCGGTATGTAGAGCCGTTTTTCGGCGGTGGAGCGCTGTATTTCCATCTGCAGCCAAAGACAGCGGCGATCAATGATATATCTCAGTCGCTGATGGCGTTTTATGAGCTGGTCAAGAGACAGGATCCGCAGCTTTATCGGCTGCTTCTGTGCTATAGTCATAGCTTTCGCTGCATCGTAGATGCGTGCAGCCGGGAGACCAATGAGCTGCTGCATACCTTCTTCAAGCTGAAGGAGGGCATCATAACAAAAGAAGATCTTTGGGTGCAGCTGGGTGCGTTTGCTATGCAGCTGACGGATGCCTGTGGGACTGAATTTTCTGAGGAGCTACTGCTGGACAGGTCGGAATTTGCGGATATCCTTTGCCAGATGGCGCAGGACAAGTTCATAAGGACTGTCGCCAATTACAACAAGAAGCCCTTCAGTACGGAAGATCTGTGCGAAAACCTGATCACCGGCTTTGCCAGCGGTTACTATATGTATTTCCGCAAGATCTTCAATGATATCAGCCTTGACCGTATCGAGGCACCCTCTGCTGCATACAGTGCAGCCAATTTCTATTTTATCCGGGAATACTGCTACGGCTCGATGTTCCGTTACAACACCAAGGGCGAATTTAACATTCCCTACGGTGGAATGTCCTACAATCGGAAGGATATGGATGCAAAGATCCGCAATATGTTCCATGACGGGATGGCACAGCTGTTTTCCGATACGGAGATTTACTGCTGTGACTTTGAAGGCTTTTTTGAGAATATCCACCTGACAAGCGATGATTTTATGTTCCTCGACCCACCCTATGATACGGATTTTTCTGATTATGAGGGAAAGGATTTTACAAAGCGTGACCAGGAAAGACTGGCAAATGCCCTGAAAAACACCCCGGCAAAATTCATCCTTATCATCAAGAATACAGAGTTTATCCGGAGCTTATACGCAGAGGGCTTTAATATCCTCAGCTTTGACAAGCAGTATACCTATAATGTCAGAAGCCGTAACGATCGGGACACGGAGCATCTGATCATTACAAACCTGCCGGTGTTGTAACGATGGCGAACATAGTTGAAATCACCGATTTTTTTGCACCGGAGCTGGATATATACGCCCGGCTGACGGAAGCACAGCTAATGAACCGGTTTGACCCTGCAAATGCCATGTTTATCGGGGAAAGCCCTAAGGTCATCGGTCGTGCGCTGGATGCAGGCTATGTACCGGTGTCCATCCTTGTAGAGCGCAGTCGCATGACAGGGGAGAGTAAGCAGATCATCGAGCGCTGTGGTGATGTGCCGGTCTATACAGCGGACATGGATGTGCTGGCGCAGCTGACCGGGTACCGGCTGACCCGTGGATTGCTTTGTGCTATGCGCCGTACGCCTCTGCCAAGTGTGGAAACGGTTTTGACAGGTGCCAGCCGGGTGGCTGTTTTAGAAGAAGTTATGAACCCGACGAATATTGGCGCGATCTTTCGTTCAGCGGCAGCACTGGGAATCGATGGGCTGCTGTTGACCCCGGGCTGTAGCGATCCGCTGTACCGCAGGTCCGCAAGGGTAAGCATGGGAACCGTGTTCCAGATACCCTGGACCTTTTTGGGAAAAAATTGGCTTGACGAGCTGAAAAGCTATGGTTTTGCAACGGCTGCTATGGCGTTGACAGAGGACTCAATATCCGTTGAGGACCCGCAGCTGCAAACGGTGGAGAAACTGGCGATCGTACTGGGAACAGAAGGCGACGGACTGGCACAGAAAACCATTGCCCACTGTGACTATACTATCCGTATACCTATGTATCATGGCGTGGATTCGCTGAATGTGGCTGCAGCAAGCGCGGTGGCTTTTTGGGAATTACGAGCAAAAAAATGAAGCTGTATCCAAGTGGATGCAGCTTCATTTTTTGGACAAGCTATATTCCAAAGGGGATGTATGCATGAAATCTGTTTGGCAGCTTGAAGACAGGACAGTCCGTTATCCGGTCCTGCGGGGCAATAAGCGAACTCAGGTGCTTGTAATCGGCGGCGGTATGGCAGGAATCTTATGCGCCAGGAAGCTGCGTGACGCAGGCAAGGATGTGATCGTGGTTGAGGCAGACCGGATCGGCTCCGGTATTACTGCCAGGACCACCGCGGTGCTCACGGCACAGCACGATTACCTGTACCAGGATATGATAAAGGATTTTGGCGAGGATACTGCCCGGGCATATTTGCACGCTAATTTAGACGCGGTAAAGGCGTTTCGTAAGCTGTCAGAGGAAATACCCTGCGATTTTGAGGATAAGCCGTCTATCCAGTTTACGGCCAATGATCCGGACAGACTGCGGGCTGAGGCACGGACAGTCAACCGCCTGGGCTATCATACAAGGTTTGCCGAAACGGTAGCTATGCCGATACAGGTGTCCGGAGCAGTGGAATACCCGGATATGGCACAGTTTCATCCGCTGAAATTTCTGACAGGTGCTGCGGAAGGGCTGGAAATTTATGAAAATTCCCGTGCCCTTCGTCTTGTGGGAACGAAGGCTTTTTTTGAGCATGGGACAGTCTCAGCACAGCTGGTGGTGGTCGCCACACACTTCCCGTTTATTGACAGCCGCGGCTGGTATTTTATGAAGCTGTACCAAAGCCGGTCTTATGTTATCGGATTGGAAAACGCACCGGACCCGGGTGCGACTATGGCAGAGCTGGAAGGGCAGGGGATCTACTTTCGTCCTTATGGGAATCTGCTTTTAGTGGGCGGGGGAGATCACCGTACCGGCAAAAAAGGCGGTGGCTTTGGCTTTTTAAGGGATTACGCACAAAAGCATTTTCCCGGAGCAATCGAAAAAATTGCCTGGGCAAACCAGGACACCATGAGTCTGGACGGACTTCCTTATGTGGGTGCGTACAGTCCGTCGATGCCGGAGGTCTATGTGGCAGCCGGCTTTCAAGCCTGGGGCATGACCAATTCCATGGTGGCAGCACAGGTCATTACAGATCAGATCATGGGAAGAGAGAACCCCTTGACCCAGGCGCTCAGACCGGACCGTTCCGTCTTGCACAAGCAGCTGTTTTGCAACCTGGGTTCGACCTTGCTGGATTTTGCGATTCCCACGCTCAGGCGCTGTCCCCATTTAGGCTGCGCCCTGCGATGGAATCCCCGTGAACACAGCTGGGACTGCCCCTGCCACGGCTCCCGTTTCGAAGAAAACGGCAAGCTTCTGGACACTCCGGCGCAAAAGGATGCAAATGTGTGATCATAACCACCGGTGGTTTTCTTTATACAATAAAACCCGGTTCGGTATAAACCGAACCGGGTATTTAACGATTATACATTGAAAAGGAAGTTGACGATGTCGCCGTCCTTCATCCCGTACTCCTTGCCTTCGCTGCGTACAAGCCCCTTGGATTTGGCATTTGCCATAGTGCCGCAGGCTTTCATATCCGCAAAAGCGATGACCTCGGCACGGATAAAGCCGCGTTCAAAGTCTGTATGGATCTTGCCGGCAGCCTGGGGTGCTTTTGTGCCGTTTTTGATCGTCCAGGCGCGGCATTCGTCGCTGCCGGCGGTAAGGAAGGAGATCAGGCCCAGTAATGCATAAGAGCTTTTGATGAGCTTGTCCAAACCGGACTCGTTGACGCCCAGCTCCTCCATGAACATGGCGCGCTCTTCCGGATCGTCCAGCTCGGCGATGTCAGCCTCCAGCTTGGCACAAATGGGGATCAGCTGACTGCCTTCTTCTGCGGCAAGCGCCTTAACAGCCATGAAGTGACGGCTGTTTTCCGGCTCGTTGATCTCGTTTTCTGCCAGGTTGCCTACATAGATCGTCTTTTTCAGCGTCAGAAGATCCGAGGTGGCGATCAGCGCCATATCATCCTCGGAGCCGTCAAAGGTCCGTGCCAGTTTGCCCTGGTTTAGATGCGCGAGCAGCGCGGTGAACAGTTCCACTTCCCGGGCAAACTTTTTGTCGCCACCCTTCATGGCTTTCTGTGCCTTGTCGATCCGGCGTTCCACCATCTCGATATCCGCCATGACCAGTTCCAGGTTAATGATGTCGATGTCCCGCAGGGGGTTGGTGCTGCCCTCCACATGGGTAACATTGGAATCTTCAAAGCAGCGTACCACATGGACGATCGCGTCGGTGGTGCGGATGTTGGATAGGAACTTGTTGCCCAGACCCTCACCCTTGGAAGCACCTTTAACAAGACCGGCGATATCCACAAATTCGATGACTGCGGGGGTCAACTTCTTGGGGTTGTGAAGCTCTGCCAGCCAGTCAAGGCGCTCGTCGGG
>JAZSHB010000041.1:0-9146 GCA_045533015.1 Faecousia sp. | reverse complement strand
CAACATCACCAACATTGTAGTTGGTCATGAACTGATTCCAGGGATTCATCTCTGCGGTCTTGTAACCCAGGGAGATCTTGTGCTTCACGGGGTCGAAGGAGATGACATAAACATCGATCTCGTCACCAACGGAAACAACGTCAGCGGGAGTCTTGATGCGGTTCCAGCTCAGCTCGGAAACATGGACCATGCCATCCACGCCGCCAATGTCAACGAAGGCACCGTAAGAGGTCAGGGACTTAACAGTACCGTGGTACTTTGCGCCCTCCTGAATCTCTGCCCACAGCTTCTCCTGTGCAGCCTTGCGCTGCTCAGCGGAAACAGCACGGATAGAGCCGATCACGCGGCGGCGTGCACGGTTGACCTCGGTGATCTTCAGCTGCACGCTCTGACCCACCATGCCTGCCATATCGCCGCCCTTGGCGATGCCGGACTGGGAAGCAGGGATAAAGACGCGGATGCCCTTAATGTTGGCAACCAGACCGCCCTTGTTCTCCTCGGTGATGGTGCCGTCGACGGTGGTCTTCTCCTCGCACCAGGTCGCCATCTCGTCCCAAACCTTCATGCCGTCCAGCTTCTTCTTGCTCAGCTGCACAGTGCCCTCCTGGTCATTCACACGAACCACAAAGACCTCGATCTCATCGCCGACCTTGAGGATATCCTCAGGCTTCACGGACGGATCAGTGCTGACTTCATCGTAAGGAATGTAGCCGGCATGCTTGGTGCCCAGGTCCACCTGGACCTCGGTGTTACCGATGCTGGTAACGATACCGATGACCTTATCTCCTGTATTTAAAGTCTTGATGGACTGCTCGAGAAGTTCCTCGAAGTTCTCCTCCTGCACAGTCTCAACATTCGTAATTTCGCTCATAGTCTTGTTGACCTCCTTTATAATCCACGCCGGTGTAGACGCACCGGCAGTGATTCCAACATCACTTACACCGCTGAAAAACGCCGGATCCAGTTCGCTGGCATTGTCCACCAGAACGACCCTGTCGCAGTGTTCCCGGCAAATCATGGCAAGGCGGCCCGTGTTGGAACTATGGGTGTCTCCTACAACCACCATGGCATGACAAATCGTACTCAATTTCGCCGCTTCACTTTGTCGGGATTCAGTAGCTTTACATATTGTATCAAAAATTTTCAAGTTAGTAAACTGTTTTTTTGCAAAATCCACGCACGATTTCCACAAAGATTCCGTGGATGTGGTCTGGCAAACCATACAAATTGGCAAATCCGGCGTGTCCTCGACAGTTTTCGCCCAGCTTTTCAGCTCCTCGGCAGACTCGAAAACCTGGCAGGCATCACACCATCCGGCGATGCCCTCCACCTCCGGATGTGCACGGGTGCCGATGATCACAGGAAGTCTTCCCTCGTCCTTTGCTTTGCTGACGATTCCGTGGATACGCTTAACAAAGGGACAGGTCGCGTCAATGATCTGTGCCCCCCTGCTTTCCAAAACCGCATACACCGCCTGGGGTACACCGTGGGAACGGATGATGACTGTATCCCCCTGCTGTGCCTGCTGGGGGGTATCTATGACCCGGACACCCATAGCCTCAAAATGCTGTACCGCGTGGCGATTGTGGATGATCGGACCAAGGGTCAGCACCTGTTTGCCGTCCCTGACCGCCTGCTCCACCAACTCCACCGCCCGGTTTACGCCAAAGCAAAAGCCGGCACTTTCGGCAACTATAACACTCATAGAGGTATCTTCTCCCCTACGATCTGCTTGATTTTTGCCAGGACGCCCCGGATATCCAGCTCAGAGGTATCGACCAGCACCGCATCCTTCGCCTGCTTCAGAGGCGCGATCGGACGGGTGGTGTCCTGGTGATCCCGCTGCCGGATGTCTTTAAGTGTCTGCTCATAATCCGCTTTCTGACCTTTTGCGATCAGCTCATCCGTGCGGCGCTTTGCCCGGACCTCAGCAGAGGCAGTGAGGAATATCTTCACCGTTGCCTTGGGCAGCACCACTGTACCGATATCTCTGCCGTCCATAATGACATTATGCTTTCTGGCAACATCCCGCTGCATATCCAGAAGCATATCCCGCACCACCGCGTGAGCAGAGACCAAAGATGCCTTTTGGGAAATATCCTGGGTGCGGATCTCGTCAGAAACATCCATGCCGTTCATGAGCATATGCTGCTTTCCCTCGTCGTCATATTCGATTCCAATGGTCAGCTCATCGATATAGCGCTCCACGCCGTCCACATCCTTAGGACTAATCCCTAAAAGATCCAGAAAATACGCCACCGTCCGGTAGATCGCACCGGTGTCGACATAGTGATAGCCCAGTTCCTTTGCCAGTGCCTTGGCAATGGTACTTTTACCCGCGCCGGCAGGACCGTCGATCGCGATAGAATATGTCTTAGCCATATTGATACCTCATTTCCTTATTTCGCTTTGCTGCGCAGTTTTGCAAGAGCAGAAGCCTCCGCTTCCATGACCGCCTGCACTGTAATACCCAATCTTTGCGCCACCTGTTCCGGCTCCATGGGCACACCGCCCTCCAGACCGTAGCGCAGAGTCAGAAGCGTCGCGTCCTGTTCCGAAACACCGGACAGCAGTTCCGAGATTCTCTGGCGCATTTGAAAATACGCCGTATCCTCTCCCGCCTGGTCCTCCTCCTGGGGCAACGCCTCTTCCTGAGGCTTCTTTGCCCGCTGCAGTGCCCTGGCACTGTCCAGCATCCGGGCTGCCGCTGCAGTCTCCTCTACCGTCATATGCAATCCCTGGGCGATCTCCTCCAAGGTAGGATTGCGTCCCAGCTCTGTCAGCAGCCGTTCGTCAACGCTCCGGTAATCCTCCAGTGCCTGGCGCAGCTTCTGTCCCACGCCGGACTGTCTTGCCTGGAGGGTCACCGCCTGCGCCAGATACTGTCTGCACCACCATTGGCAGTAAGCTTCAAAATCACCGCCGGTGTAGCTCTGTATCGCCTGCCACAGACCCAGGTTCGCCTCCTGGATCAGATCCAGCAGCAGAACGCCCCGCCCGGTATATTCCTTCGCCAGACCGATCACCGTTGCCAGCATTCCATCCAGCAGATCCCGGACCACGCCCCGGTCACCGGCAGCCAGTCTTTGGGCAAGCGCCTGTGGTGACTGCTCTGTCCGGGTCTGTGCCACCTCTTCCAGATACAGCCGCAGGGGATCATTTTCACCCAGCGCCTTGATCATATCCTCGGTCTGTGCCAGCTGTGCCTCCATATGCAGACGCTGTGCATCCGCGCCCATATCGGGCAGTCTGGGCAGGTCGCTGATATCCAGGGTGATCCGTCTTTCCTCAAGGGCTTTGACAGCATCCTCGACAGTCTGCTCCTCCTCACCCTCCAGCAATGTCAAAAAGTGTGCCGCAGACAGGCAATCACCGGGGCTTAGCTGTACAAGCACCTGCTCCCAGGGACTGTTTTCAAATGTAATATCCAGATCATTCATCCAGAAAATCCTCCAACCCAAGACTTGTGCCCAGCTGCTGGAGCTTGTCCACAGCCTGCCGTTCGATCTGCCGCGCCCGTTCCTTGGAGATTCCCAGAATTTGTCCGATCTCCTTTTGGGTGTGGCAGATCCCATCCTCCATACCAAAGCGCAGCCGCAGCACCTGCTGCTGCCGCTGGGGAAGCATTCCCAGGAGCGTGTCCATGGTCTGCTTCAGCTCCCTGCGCACCAGTTCCTCCTGTGGCTGGGGTGCATGGATATCCTCCAAAAGCAGCTGTAGCGCATCATTTTCCGCATCACCGGCAGGGGCATCCAGAGAATACACCTGGGGCAGAAGTCCCAAAAGCGTCTCCACCTTATCGGCTGAAATACCGCACTGTTGGGCGATCTGCCCTGCCGTCGCCTCTATGCCGTCGCGCTGCAGCGCCCCCTGCACCTGCAGAAGCTTTCGCATCTGCTCCATGGTGTGCCGGGGGACCCGAATCAGACCGGCATGATTCATGATGCACCGGCTGATGCCCTGGCGGATCCACTTGGTTGCATAAGTAGAAAAACGGTAGTTAAGGGTATAATCGAATTTCCGTGCAGCAGTGAGCAGTCCTATACTTCCCTCCTGGACCAGATCCAGCAGCGGTACGCCTCTGCCGGTATATTCCCGGGCAATGGCAACAACCATGCGTAAATTGGCGCTGACCAGGGTGCGGATCGCCTCTTCATCGCCCCGTGCACACGCCATGGCAACGACCCGTTCCTGCTCAGGTGTCAGCAGCGGGTAGCTGCGGATCTCCCGAAAAAACAGGTTCATGTCGTCTTCCTGTTCTGCCGCAGAGATATTTTTATTTTCAGGAAGAACTCCCGTCATTTCTTGATTCCCTTACTTTCTATGAGCTTATTTCGGAACGCCAGCAGATCGTCATCTGTAGACACCTGCTTCATCTGCGCCTCACTGCGGATGATGCGGATACAGTCTTTGAAGGCTGCCTCACTTACAGGTCCCTGCTGCCGCTGACTGATCAGGGTCAGATGGGACATCTCCTCCGGCGTCAGGGTCTCCAGTACACCCAGACTTACATCTAAGCCCTGTCTGTGCCGATCAAGCAGCTGATCGAACACCCGCCCCAGCAGCGGCGCGGAAAAATCCTTCCCGGTCAAGCCGCCGGTCATATCCAAAAAGGCCGGCTCACGCAGTGCCTGAGCAAGGACGCCCTCCTCTGCCATGGCAGAGCGCATGTTTTCATAACGGATCGTCCGTGACTGGGGCTGGCGCGCCATTGCCGGTGCCAGGTCGATCTTCTCCTGGCGCTTCTTTTCCCGCGCCAAGCGCCGCTTATACGCTTTGCCGACCTCCAGATTCATGGCTTCCTGGCTGATCTTTCCAGCCTCCGCCACCCGTCCGCCGTAGATCTCTCTTTGGACTGCACTACCCAGAGTGGAGATCAGCTCTGCAGATTCATGTATGAATTTGATTCGCTGATCATCTTGCTGTAAATCGTATTTTTTACGGATGGCATTGAGCTGATATTCCACCCGGTTGGCGGAATCCTCCAGTAAAAGCTTGAATTTATCCGCACCAAATTTGTGCAAAAATTCATCCGGGTCTTTCGCGTCACGCATCTGCAGGACCTTGACCTGGATTCCTGCCTTTTCCAGCATTGGGATCGCACGCTGGGCAGCTCGCTGTCCTGCCTCATCCGCGTCATAAGTAAGGACCACCTGCTCCGTATAGCGGCTGAGCAGTGCGGCATGTTCCTCTGTTAAGCTGGTTCCCAGAGATGCAACAGCACAGTCAAAACCGTACTGGTGCAGGGTCACCACATCGATATTTCCCTCCACCAGAATCATGTAGCCGAGCTTGCTTTTTTTTGCAAAATTCAGTCCGAACAGATTTTTCCGCTTGTTAAAGATCAGCGTCTCAGAGGTGTTGAGATATTTGGGCTTGGAGTCGTCGAGCACTCTGCCGCCAAAGCCGATCACATTGCCCCGGACATCGATGATGGGAAACATGAGGCGGTTGCGGAAACGGTCGTAGATTCTGCCGTTTTTCTCGCCCACCAGGTCCGCGTCCCGCAGCTCCTGGTCTGTGTAGCCTTTTTTCCGCATGGCATCCACCAGGGCATTCCAGCTGTTTGGCGCAAAGCCGATACCGAACCGGGTGACGATCGCTTTTGTCAAACCCCGTTTTTGTACATAAGCAAGGCACTGGGCACCGCCGGGAGCAAACAACTGCTCATGGTAGAAGCGTCCAGCTTCCTTCATCAACGCCCACAGTCGCTCCTGCTGACGGTAGCGGCTTTGGTACTGCTCGTCCTCCGGCACTTCCATACCTGCCCGCTTGGCAAGGGCGCGAACTGCGTCAGGATAGCTCAGTCCCTCGATCTCCATCATAAAATTCACCGGTCCGCCACCCTTATGACAGCCGAAGCAATAATAGATTTCCTTATCCGGTGCGACGGAAAAGGAGGCTGTCTTTTCGCCATGGAACGGACACAGTCCGAACAGGTTACTGCCGGAGCGCTTCAGACTCACATACTGCCCTACCACATCCTCAATGGGATTGCGGGCGACCAATTCATCGATAAATGACGGGGGAAATGCCACGGCTTACGCCTCCTTTCTCTACAGTTGATTTCTTATTATATCACATTATCCGCGGACATTCCAGCCCGCAGGAACAAAAAGTTCGTTATGCTTATCCACGGCATAATTATCCGTCATGCCGGCAATGTAATCGCAGACCGCGCGCTCCATCCCCTCAAAGGTCAATTGCGGCTGATAATCCTCCGGAAGTGCTTCCGGGTGGCTATAGTAGTATTCATACAGGCGCTTGAGCAGGTCCTTCGCCTTGGTCTCCTCCCCCTTTGCCACCGGGTTGCGGTAGACTTTATCGAACATGAAGCTGCGCAGCTCCCGCAGCGCCTGGTCCACCGGCTCTGAAAGCATGATCCTGCCTTCCTGCCGGGAGGTATCGATCATATCGCATACCAGCGTATCGATCCGCTGACTATGGTTTTTTCCGAGAATCCGGGAAACGCTGCGAGGAATATCCGTATCTGTCAGGATGCCTGCACGCATAGCGTCATCTATATCATGATTGACATATGCGATCTGGTCCGACCGACGAACGATCTGTCCCTCCAGCGTCTCGGGGATGCGATCCCCTGTATGTCCCAAAATTCCCATGCGGACCTCATAGCTTAAGTTCAGTCCCGTGCCACCGCCCTCCAGAACATCCACCACCCGCAGGCTCTGCTCGTTATGGCGGAAGGGCTTGCCCAGGCACTCAGACAGCGCCCCCTCACCGGCGTGACCGAAGGGGGTATGTCCCAGATCGTGTCCCATGGCGATCGCCTCAGACAGATCCTCGTTGAGCCGCAACGCACGGGTAATGGTCCGGGCGATTCGCGCCACCTCGATGGTGTGGGTCATCCGGGTACGGTAGTGATCTCCCTCGGGCTTGAGAAACACCTGTGTCTTATGCATCAGCCGACGAAAGGACTTACAGTGAACGATTCTGTCCGTATCCCGCTGATAGTTGGTGCGCACATCGTTTGTTTCCGGCTGGCTGTCGCACCGTCTTCCCCGGCTGCAGTCAGAAAACGCCGCCCTGGGATCAAAAGCGCTGTGCTCCAGCTTTTCCAACTCTTCCCTTACTGACATACGCTTCCTCCTATCGCAAAGGCACGGTATTCCTGCCCGGTCTGCATACCTTCCACAGCACCGGCAGTCATATCCGTCAGCTTGTCCAAAAACGCCTGGGTCTGCTCCCGGGCAACCAAAATTTCCAGCTCTACCTCCGCACCAAACTGGGTATCGCGGATCATGCCGCCATACGCCTCTGTCTCCAGCTTGACACGCTCATAAAAGGTATACGGACACGGCACATACAGCACCGACCACACCCGCTTGACAGACTTGCCTGCGGCATCCACAGCCAGCTTTGCACCCTTGGTGTAGGCACGCACAAGCCCTCCTGCACCCAGTAGCACGCCGCCGAAGTACCGGGTCACGACACAGACCACATTGTAAAGTCCTTCCCTTTGCAGCACCTGCATCATAGGGTTACCTGCCGTACCGCCCGGCTCTCCGTCATCAGAAAACCGCATAGCACCGTCCCGGATCACATACGCCCAGCAGTTGTGGGTGGCATCGTAGTGCTTCTTTTTCATTTCCTGGATGCGTTCCAACGCTTCTTCTTCCGTCTCCACGCACCAGACTCTGCCAATAAAACGGGATTTTTTCTCCGTAAATTCATCCTCGCCGTAGCCGCTGGGCACCAGATACTCGTCCACGCTCAATACTCCTTCGTAATATACGCTTTCAGTCTTCCGTAAAGAATGGGGTCAAGAATGACCTGTGCTACGATCCCTGCGTCGGTGTAGTCCACGCCCAGCACCTGGGCGCTGTCGTGAAGGGTCTGCACCGTACCGCCCATGGAATAGGGCAGCGTCAGCTCCACATGATGCCGGCTGTGACCCAAAGCTTTTTCGATCGCCTGGAGAAGCGCCGGCATACCGTCTCCGCTTTTCGCGGATATCTTTACGGTATCCTCTCCGATAGGGATATCCTCAGGGCTTACCAGATCAGCCTTATTGTAGCAGCGCAGGACCTTGGTCCCAGGCTTTGCCAGCTTGCCGATCAGACTGTCTACCACCTGAATGTGCGCCTCACGGTCAGGGTCCGCCGAATCGATCACATGCAAAAGCAGGTCAGCGTATTCCAGTTCCTCCAAGGTCGCCCGGAAGGCATCGACCAGATGATGGGGCAGCTTGGCGATAAAGCCAACAGTGTCCGACAGAATGACCTCCAGGTTATCCGACACCCGCAGCTGCCGGGAGGTAGTGTCCAGCGTATCAAACAGACGGTTGTTGGCAGGGATTCCCGCATCGGTAAGCCGGTTGAGCAGCGTAGACTTTCCGGCATTGGTGTAGCCTACGATCGCCACCACCGGCACGGAGTTTTTTTGTCTGCGCTCCCGCTGGACCGCCCGGACCTGTCGCACCTGCTCCAGCTCCGATTGCAGCCGCGCGATACGCTCCCGGATATGCCGGCGGTCAGACTCCAGCTTTGTCTCACCGGGACCCCGGGTGCCGATGCCGCCGCCCTGCCGGGAAAGGCTCTTGCCCATGCCGGAAAGTCGTGGCAGCAAGTATTTATATTGGGCAAGCTCCACCTGGAGCCTTCCTTCCTTCGTCTTTGCTCTCTGGGCAAAAATATCCAAAATCAGCGCGCTTCGGTCCAAAACAGTTACGCCCAGGATCTCCTCCAGCGCCCGGATATGTCCCGGAGACAATTCATTATCGAATACCACCATGGTAGATTCCGTTGCCTCTGCCAGCATCCGGACCTCCTGCGCCTTGCCCTCACCGATAAAGCTATGGGAATCCGGCGCATGGCGGTTTTGCAGTATCTTACCGGTACAGAAGCCGCCGGCAGTTTCCAGCAGCGCTTCCAGCTCTTCCAGGGTCTCGTCTGTGGCAGTCTGGGCGGCAGTAAAGCAATCAGCGTTCAGCCCTACCAGGACCGCACGCTCGGGCATTATTTTCTCAAAATTCGATTCCATACATTCCTCCGCTTTCTTATCAGGCTATTTTACCACAAACCGACTGCCTTTACAAGTATTTGCCCGCTAAAACACAAAAAATCCGCACCGATCGGTGCGGATTTCAAGCTTTACTTCAGGTTGAATCTCTTGTTGAAACGGTCAAC
>JAZSHB010000032.1:0-2478 GCA_045533015.1 Faecousia sp. | reverse complement strand
ACTAATTTCCCCACCCCGGTTCATGCCGGGCTGAGCGTTTATTTTTTTATTTCCAAAGACCGTCGGGGTATTTTCCCTCTTCCGCGAGCTTTGCCAGGGCAGCGACGACCATGGGCTTATCTGCCGCATAGGTCACACCGTACCACTTATCCTCAGACTTGAGGATCTTAACGGCAGCCTTACCCGCCTTGAGCAGCACATCCACACTCCGGGGCAGCAGGAACTCTGCCTTCTGGGGATTGCAGGGGACCTGGGTCTCCAGGAAATTGGGGAACTGTGCCTCGATCTGGTCCAGGAAGCCGGGCAGGAAGCCCCACATATTCATGGATACGATGGTATCAGCGCTCAGGTCGGTCCAGTTTTCCCCATCCTCGGTGAAGTGAATACCGCCTGCGTACTTTTCAATACGGGTGCGCTCCACGATATCTGCCAGGTTGCCCTTGGCATCTGCGCAGCACACGCCTCGTGCCACAGAGCCGTGGTCCGTCACAGTGTTGCCCAGCAGGTAGCCTACCATGCAGTAGTCTGTATTGGCAGGGTCGCTCAGATAGTTGTAGATGACCTTGAAGGCAGATTTGCCGTAGTAGTCGTCGGAGTTGATAACCGCAAAGGGGGCATCGCCGATCTCCTCCTTGGCGCACAGCACCGCATGACTGGTTCCCCAGGGCTTGACGCGTCCCTCGGGAATCGCGAAACCGGCGGGGATCTTTTCCATTTCCTGGAAGGCATAGCGAATCTCCATGGGGCATTTTTCCAGGCGCTTGCCCACCGTTTCCATGAAGTCCTTTTCAATTGCCTTCTTGATAATGATGACCGCTGTCTCGAAGCCTGCCTCATGGGCATCAAAGAGAGAAAAGTCCAGAATAGCCTCACCGCAGGAGCCAACAGGGTCGATCTGCTTCAGACCGCCGTAGCGGCTTCCCATACCGGCAGCCATAACGACCAGAACAGGTTTCTTGTTCATAGGTAAAAGTCCTCCCTAAGTTTATTCAATCATTATTATACATCTGTTTCCAAAAAATGCAAGCTATCCAAGGAAATAGCATCCTTATGCAGCCTGTCCCAGGAAAAACTGTCCACCAGCTCCCGGGCAGATACTGCCTCCCGGCGGTCGATCAATCCGGCGCAGAAGGCAAGCCTGCCCAAAAGCTGCTCCGCTGACAGGTGCTTGCGCAGCTGCCCCAGGTCCAAATCCCTGTCCCGCTTGCTCAGCCGCCGTCCATCCGGTGCCACCAGCAGCGGAACATGACCGTATTGGGGATGCGAAAAACCGAAGACCTGCTGCAAATACATCTGCCGGGGGGCAGAGCTTAACAGGTCCACGCCCCGCACCACCTCGGTCACACCCGCCTCGGCATCGTCCACCGTCACCGCCAGCTGGTACACATATAGACCGTCAGCTCTGCGCACAACAAAATCCCCGCACGCCAAAGAAAGATCCTCCTGATAATGCCCCTGCAGAAGATCCTCCACTTCCCAAATGCCCTCCGGGACCCGCACACGCCAGGCAGGTGTCCGGTCCATTGCCGCCTGCTGGGCAGAAGACAAATTCCGGCAGGTGCCGGGATATACATAAGTACCGTCAGCCAGATGGGGCGCATTTACGCTGTGCAGCTGACTGCGGGTGCAATAGCAGGGATACAGCAGTTCCTTCTCCCGCAGCTGCTGAAAATATTGGTCATAAATGCCGCTGCGCTGGCTCTGGGGCTGCATCTCCTCGTCCCAGTCAAGCCCCAGCCACAAAAGGTCCTGCCGCAAAAGTGCCGCATACTCCGGACTTGTACGCTGGGTATCCAGGTCCTCCATCCGCAGTACAAGCTTACCGCCCTGACTGCGCACAGACAGCCACGCCACCATCGCCGCAAAGACATTCCCCAGGTGCATTCGTCCCGAGGGCGTAGGGGCAAACCGTCCCACAACTTCCTTCACAGCAAGCCTCCCAGCCGGACAAAGAACCACACGATCGCACCGACCACGGCAGCCATCAGAATCAATATCACGATCAGCAGCCAGGGCACCTCTGCCCGGTCCTGCTGCACCTTCTGGCTGAATGTTTCCAGATCAACATCTACACGGTCAGCATTGTAGGCTTGATAGCCGGAGGCAAAATTTCGCAGATTTTTTCCATAATCATTGGAAAAATTCCGGTAGACCTCCGGGTCGTCACCCGGTTCGGATTCCTCCGGAAGCGCTTCAAAAAAGCCTTCCTCCTCCGGTTCTTCCTCCTCCAAAAGCTGCTCCTGGAGCCGCTGAAGCGCCTCGTCCTGATCCCGGAACATACGACCACCTCCTTGATAGTCTTATTTTATCGCAAAACCAGTCCCGTGTAAAGCCCAACAAATTCCAATTTGTCGAGCTGTTTACCGACAAGCATCAACCAATTGTCATTCCGAGCCAGTGCGCACACTGGCGTGGGAATCTACTGGTAAAACTCGATTTTTGAGATTGCCACACCAGTGACATCGGTCACTGGTTCGC
>JAZSHB010000016.1:0-76228 GCA_045533015.1 Faecousia sp. | reverse complement strand
CACGCATCCAGATCGGCAGCAGATTGATAAACGCCTGCCATGCGCACCTCATATGCATCACTCCCACTCAAGACTATGCCTGTAGCTTTGGTTTATGCATAAAAAAAGAGCTGTCATTCAATGACAGCTCTTAATCTGATATAGCCTTTATTCCATTATATCATCGTCGGTATAGGTATCTGCGTCCTCGGACAGGTCATCAATGTCCATTTGGGACGTCCCTCCGCTTCGCATTACTTCCCACTGTTCCTTGGTAATAAGAATCGCCCGTGGTTTGCTACCTACAAACGGACCAACGATTCCGCGTTCCTCCATTTCATCGACGATTCTTGCAGCGCGCGCATAACCCAGCTTCAGGCGACGCTGAAGCATAGATACGGATGCCTGCCCAGTCTCCAGAATGACATCTACCGCTGCAGGGAGCATTTCATCACCGGAAAGTTCATCGCTGTTCGGTTCCGGTTCAGAAGCCACGGTCTTATTACCTGTCTGGAGCGCTTTCTTCTCGATCTCCTCCATTACCTGCTGGTCATAATTGGTCATGCAGTTTGACTTGACATAGGAGGCAACCGCTTCGACCTCCGGATCACTGACGAAGCAGCCTTGAACGCGCTTGGGTTTTCCGTTGCCGATAGGCGCATACAGCATATCACCTTTACCAACAAGCTTTTCCGCGCCCTGGGTATCCAGAATAATGCGCGATTCCATAGCAGATGCCACCGCAAAGGCAATTCTGGAGGGAATATTTGCCTTCATCAGTCCAGTGATCACATCTGCAGAAGGGCGTTGGGTCGCGATCACTAAGTGGATACCGGCAGCGCGTCCCATTTGGGCAATGCGGCAGATAGATTCTTCCACTTCCTTCGCCGCCACCAGCATCAGATCCGCCAACTCGTCAATAATGACGACCACCTGGGGAAGCTTATTGCCCTCTGCCTCATGGTTTTCGATGATGCTGTTATAGGATTCCAGATCACGCACACCTGCATCCGACATAGCCTTGTAACGACGCATCATCTCTGTGACTGCCCATTGCAACGAGCCTGCCGCCTTTTTGGGGTCAGTAACCACAGGAATCAGCAGATGGGGTATCCCATTGTATATACCCAGCTCGACCATCTTGGGGTCAACCATGATCAGCTTCACATCATCGGGGCTTGCCTTATACAGCAGCGATATGATGATCGAATTCATACAGACAGATTTACCGGAACCTGTCGTACCGGCGATGAGCATATGGGGCAGCTTTGCGATATTGCCAACAATACAGCTTCCTCCGATATCCTTGCCCACCGCAAAGGAGGATTTCGACCTCGCCTTATTAAACTCTTGGGAATCGATCACCTCACGCAAGGAAACTGTAGTGACCGCACGGTTGGGCACTTCAATTCCCACAACGGAGATCTTACCGGGAACTGCAGCAATTCTGACGCCCGCAGCACCCAAGCTCAAGGCGATATCGTCCGCAGCAGTCGTCAGCTTGCTCAGCCGCACTCCCTTTTCCAGCTCCACCTCGTACCGGGTCACACTGGGTCCTCTTGTGACATTTATGATATGTGCTTCAATTTTGAAGCTTGCAAGCGTCTCATTGAGCCGTCTGGAATTTTCCCGCATTTCTGCCGTGCCGTCTGCCGCGTTTCCCGATGGCGTTTTCAGAAGATCAATAGGCGGGAAGCAGTATTCCGGTTTTTCCTCGCTTTCTGCCTGCTGAATCTCCTTTGCGACCTCAGCCGCAGATTCCTCCGCATCCCGCGCGGTTACCTTTTCTTTCTTCACCTGAAGCTCCAGCCTAGGCGCTTCAGGTTCCTCAAGAACATCCTCATCACGTACAAGAGGAGGCATCTGCTCCGGTAATATCTGCTGCTGTTTAACCGCTACAGGGATGATCTCAGGATCGTCATAAACAGCGTTTTCAGATGAAGCGGCAGCTACAGGCTCCTCCACATCACTGTCGATCTGCCGCATGATCTCATCTGCCTTGCTGAACTTGCGGGCAGATGTTGTATTACTATCTTCTGCCATATCCTCTGCATGCATCTCAGCCCGTGCTTCCGCATTCTGACGGCGCTTCTGCATATGCTCGATATGCCTGTTTGCAATATGGTTGACCACCACTGCGGCAGGCTCCTGAACCTCCTCCGGTGTATCTTCCCACTGCGGGCGAGGACGGTTTTGAATCGCACGGATAATGCTGGGAACGGTTATTTGCATACCACCCAACAGCGTCAGCAATGCTGCAACCGTCAGGATAATGTAAGAGAACACCGTACCGCAAAGCCATTTAATAAGCACAGCGATACCGCCACACAGCAGTCCGCCTGTACTTCCCACCACGCCGCCGGCGTAAAGCTCCTTTAGCATAGCAAATCCAACAGGAAGTCCTACAGGATCAAGGGCAAGATGGGTGATACAGCCGCACAAAAGTGTAAAGCTGATCAAACAAACTGTACGCATGCGCACAGGCTTGTTTCCACTGAAGGCATGGATTATAAATAAGTACAAAAGAACAGGTATCGCAACCACAAAGCCCGCCTGTCCAATCAAACCGCGAATAAGATCGCTCACCAGATTGGTAAGCACGCCCTCCGGCAAGATCAGAATAACAAGAAAGATAACAAACAGTACGAGAAATGTAACAGAGCTGATCAGTCTGACAGGTATCTCCTGGACCTTCGGTGTACTTACCTTTGCCGTTTTCGGATCCCTTTGACTGCTCTTAGAAACAGCCTTTTTATTCTTTGAATTCCTTATTTTCGCATCAGATGCAGCCTTTTCTGCCTGCGATCTGTGTGTCTTCTGTGCCATAGAGATCCTCCTTTATACCACAGTTAAATACAGTAAAAATGTAAATAGCGCCGCACCCCAGCTATAATAAGCAAAGATACTGTAACCTGTACGCACCGTCAGAAATTTCATGATTGCAATGCTTGCATATCCACCGCAGTACGCCCCGGTGGCAGACAAAATGTATGTAAGCAAGCTTCCCCAAAAGCCAAGCCCGCCAGCAGCACCGAACATCGCCAAAACATCCAATCCAGCAAGCATGACCAACGCCGGAATGCTCAAAAGCAGCGCCCAATTAAGCGCACATTGCCGATCTGCACCACGCGCAAGAGCAGTGCTGGTGGTTGCACCTACTCTTGAAATACCGTAAAACGATGACAAAGCGCCGGAAATACCGATCAAAAAGCTGTCGATAGCAGACATTCCGCGGGCATCCTTGTTCCCCTGCATCATTCGCTCCGGAATGAACAGAATCACACCGTTTATCAGCAGAAATACAGTGATCATAACCAAATTGGTCTTCTGTACGCTGTAAGAAACGATCAGCATTCCTATCAGCATAGGGATTGCGGCATTCTTAATTAGCCTCATATCCAGGAGCGCCCGGGAGCCACGGCGATATCGCCCTCTGCTGCTGCGCTGTTTCTGCTCCCGGCGAATATGTCCGATCGTACTCCTGCAGCCGGAGAACAGTGCGAATAAAAGTGCCAGATGTACAAACAGATCCCGGACCGGGTCCCGGACCTCCACGCCAAACAGCTGCATAAGCAAGCTTTGATGCGCTTGGGATGAGATAGGCAGAAATTCAGCTAAGCCGGAAATAAGTCCATATATTAGACTTTCAAACCAATTCATGTTCACACCTATCCCTCCCTTTTCACGTTTCAGTTTATAATATCATAATATCAACAAAATTTCCAGTCCGTAACGCAAAATATTTCATCAGTTCGTGTCGCGTTTTTTCGTCTTGTCGATCATCTTATGAAGAGCTGCCAAAGCATCACTCAAACCGCCTAATTTGTCGATCAGTCCGGAGGAAACTGCTTCCTTGCCGTAAAGTATCGTTCCCACATCTGTTGCCATCTCACCAGTAGCCATCATATATTTTTCAAACTGCTCCTTGGAAATTCCAGAGTTGGCGGTTACAAAATCTGCGATCTGCTCTTGGATTCTCTGGAAATACCGAAAAGTTTGGGGTGCACCAACCACCAGTCCTGTCATACGCACCGGATGGACAGTCATGCTTGCCGTCGGGGTAATAAAGGATTTTTTGGTACAAACTGCAAGGGGAATTCCAATCGAGTGACCTCCACCCAAGACCAGAGAAACCGTAGGCTTTTTCATTCCGGCGATCATTTCTGCAATTGCCAGTCCAGCCTCAATATCACCGCCTACAGTATTGAGCAGCAGCAAAAGTCCGTCTATTTCATCGCTTTCTTCGATTCCCGCCAGCAGCGGTAACACATGCTCATATTTCGTCGTTTTTGCTGTATCCGGCAGCACCTGATGCCCCTCTACCTGTCCGATGATTGTCAGCGTATAAATATTGCCCCGGTCAGTTTTGGTAATATCCGATCCCAATTCAACGATCTGTTCTCTCTCCTGTTGTTTCATGTCCGCGTTTTTCTTATCATCCATAATCATACCTCCATCATTTTCTAGGATAACCTGAATTTCCGTAACAATTCAGTCTTGCAAGAACAGAAGGTATATCGTATAATACAGACGGTGATTTTATGGCATCTAAAACAAACGCCGTACGGCTTGTTCAACAAGCAGGCTTTCTCTGTGATGAAGCATTTTATGAATTTGATGAAAATGATCTAAACGGCAATCACGCCGCCTCCGCTATCGGACTTCCGCCGGAGCAGGTGTTTAAGACGCTGGTAGCAAGAGGTCCTCGCACCGGTATCCATGTTTTTTGCATCCCTGTATGCTGTGAGCTGGATCTGAAGCTTGCGGCGAAGGCTGCCGGTGACAAAAGTATGGAGCTGATCGCTGTTAAAGAGCTGCTCGGCATCACCGGGTATATCCGTGGCGGCTGCAGCCCGATCGGAATGAAAAGGAAGTTCCCTACCTTTATCGACGAGACCTGTCAGCTGTATGATAAAATCGCTGTATCTGCCGGCGAGCGAGGGCACCAAATGCTTTTGCCCTATCAGGCGATCATATCGCTGGCAGATGCAAAATTAGCAGATATAAAGAAAGGATAAGCTATGCAATACGAATACAAAACAAAGGGCACCTGCTCTCAGCGGATACTCTTTGAGATCGACGAAGGTAAGGTCAAGAATGTACAGTTTATCGGTGGCTGCAGTGGTAATCTGCAAGGAATCGGCAAGCTGGTGGAAGGCTTAACCCCCGAAGAAATTATCGAAAAAATAGAGGGAATCCGCTGTGGCATGAAGCCCACCTCCTGCCCCGACCAACTGGCAAAAGCACTCAAAAGCGCACTGAGTAAATAAAATAAGCCACGGCTCACATTAGAGCCGTGGCTTATTTTATTATTCTCCTGCGGCAGCCAATATGCGCCGTACCAATTCCTCCCGTCCCGTTCCCTTTTCAGCAGAGAAAGGAATCACCGGGCAATCTTCAGGCAACTCCAGATCCTCACGAATCCTTTGCATATTGGGTTCGACCTCGCTTTTTTTCAGCTTATCGAGCTTATTTGCCACAACCACAAAGGGGCATTGGCTATCCATAAACCACCGCGCCATTGTGATGTCATTATTGGTCGGCGCATGGCGCGCATCTACAATGAAAACCCCAAGATCAATGCGGTTTGCCGCAAAATAATCCTCCATCAGCTTTCCCCAACGGTTTTTTTCCGCCTGGGATACCTTTGCATAGCCATAGCCGGGTAGATCAACAAAATAGCACTTCTTATCAATGGTAAAGTAGTTCACATGGATGGTTTTCCCCGGTTTTTCCCCAACTCTTGCAAAATTTTTCCGCTGCAAAATACGGTTGATCACCGAAGACTTACCCACATTCGATTTTCCGGCAAAGGCGATCTCGGGCATACTCTTCTTCGGTAAGCCGCTGGCCGATGCAGCAGATATAAGAAATTCCACATTATTGAAATTCATATGGCCTCCTCACTGCCGTATGCTTGGCTTATGGGTTCTGCTCTTTACATCCTCCGGAATATCCTGAAGCAGGGTTGGAACAATCTCTGTTTTTTGATTGAGCGCAGTTTCCAATACTGTATCAACCGTCTGGGCTATGACAAAATTCAAGGAATTGCGGACCGTCTGGTCGATCTCCTTCAGATCCGGCTCATTATCCTTGGGGATGATGACTGTACGTATCCCATGTCGCAGCGCAGCCATCGTCTTTTCCTTCAATCCGCCGATCTGTAGCACACGACCCCGCAAGGATATCTCTCCGGTCATTGCAACATCCCGTCGAACAGTCGTCCCTGTCAAGGCAGAAACGATTGCTGTGCAGACCGTTACGCCAGCAGAAGGTCCGTCCTTGGGCACCGCACCCTCCGGGAAATGCACGTGGATATCCTTCGTCTTGTAAAAGTCAGGGGAAATGCCCAGCTTCAATGCATTGGCGCGAATATAGCTCAGCGCCGCATGGGCAGATTCCTTCATTACATCACCCAGGTTGCCGGTCAGCTCCAGCTTTCCGGTACCCTCCATTACATTCACTTCCACCTCAAGAGTCTCACCGCCTACAGCCGTCCAGGCAAGACCTGTTACAAGACCTATTTGGTCACTGCCGGGAATGCGATCGGGCAGGAACTTACGCACACCAAGAAATTCCTCCACATTGCCCCCTGTCACGCTGATTCGCTTTGGTGCATCCCCAGTGAGAATGCGCACCGCCGCCTTTGCACAAAGTTCCGCAATGCATCTTTCCAGCTTACGAACTCCGGATTCGCGGGTGTAGCACTGAATGATCTCACGAATCGCTTCATCAGAGATCCGCAGCTGCGTCTTCTTGATTCCATGCTTTTGCAGCTGCTTGGGAATCAGATGATTTTTGCAGATCATGACCTTTTCTTCGTCCGTATAGGAGCCCAACTCAATGATCTCCATTCGGTCAAGCAGAGGTCTGGGTATTGTATCAGTGGTGTTAGCCGTGGTGATGAACATGACATTGCTCAAATCAAAGGGTATCTCCAGATAATGGTCACGGTAGGTTTTGTTCTGTTCGCCGTCCAAAACCTCCAGCAGAGCCGCACTGGGATCTCCACGATGATCTGAGCCCAGCTTGTCGATCTCGTCCAAAAGCAGAACAGGGTTCATGCTTTCAGCCTGGATCATAGCGGACAGGATCCTGCCAGGCATAGCGCCCACATAGGTCTTTCTGTGACCCCGAATATCCGCTTCATCATGAACGCCACCCAGAGCGATCCGTGCCATTTTGCGGTTCAGGCTTCTGGCAACGGAATATGCAACCGAGGTCTTTCCGACACCGGGAGGTCCAACAAGACACAGTATCTGCGGGGGCATTTGCGTTGCCAGTTGCCGCACAGCGATGGTTTCAAGGATACGGGCCTTCACCTGCTCCAGACCAAAATGGTCCTTGTCCAGAATCTTGCGGGCTGCCTGAAAATCGATGCGTTCCTTGGTATACTTATTCCAGGGCAGTTCCAAAACCGTATCCAGATAATTGCGCAGAACAGATGCTTCAGCCGATCCGAAAGACTGCTTCTTTAACCGATCCAGATCCTTCAGAAGCTTCTGCTCAGACTGACTTGGTAGATTCAAAAGAAGAATCCGCTTTTCATATTCCGAAAATTCTGCACTTTCGTCTCCCTCGCCAAGTTCCTCGCGTATTGCCTTCATCTGTTCACGCAGATAGTAGTCCCGCTGGTCCTGATCCATCAAAGCACGCGTCTTTTCATGGATATCAGTTTCAAGCTCCAGCATCTGCACCTCCTGGCGCAGCAAGCTGATCGCGCTCTCAAGTCTTCTGACGGGATTCAGCTGGCACAAAAGCTTTGCTTTATCGGCGTACTCGATACCGGAATTCTGCGCAATGGCATCTGCAATGAAGCCACAGGCATCCGAGGCGATGATACGCAGCTGCACACCCTGGGGCGGATGCTCCACCATTTCTGTATAGCTGCCGAACAGAGCAGTCGCCTCCCTGCGAAGTGCCCTGGTCTTTAGATTATCCGCAACGGCAGTTTCTGTAACCGCCTCTACTACGCCAGCCAGATAAGGCTCCGTCTTTATAAGCTCAGTGACCTTACCGCGGCAAATTCCCGCAACAAGAACACGAATATTTTCATTATGGGATTTCAGAATCTGCTTAACTCGGACGACCGTCCCAATGGGATACAACCCACTCAGCCCAGGATCGTCATCAAGTATATCCTTTTGGGGAACGAGCAGCAGGATCTGATCCCGCCTCATCGCTTCCTCCAATGCAAGGGCAGACTTCAGCCGACCGATATCAAAATGGACGGTTTGCTCAGGGAATACAGTAATTCCGCGGAGCGCAAGAATCGGCAATTTGCCCGAACGAAACATTTCACTCATATGGGTCTCCTTTTGGTGTATGGAACAAAAAGGGGGGAGAATTCTACCCCCCTTAAATGTGTCAGTTTCCTGTGCCAAGCGCTGCCCGTGGCTTTGCTTTATTGGAAATAAGATTGGGTTTTCCACCGTTGACACATTCCGGTGTAATGACCACCTTGTGAATAGACAGGTCGGACGGAAGCATATACATGATCTTTGTCATAGTCTGCTCCATCACGGCGCGCAAGCCTCTGGCACCGATCTGCAGGTCGATCGCCTTTTGCGCCACAGCCTCCAATGCCTCCGGCTGGAACTCCAGTTGAACATTGTCCATGGCAAACAGCTTCTCATACTGCTTTGTTAGAGCGTTCCTCGGCTCGACCAAGATACGCACCAGGTCCTCCTTCTTCAGGTCCTGGAGAGCAGTGATCACAGGCAGTCTGCCCACAAGTTCCGGAATAATACCGAATTTCAGCAGATCGTGGGGCTGGACCTGGGCAAACAGCTTGCCGATATCCCTGTGCTTTTTGCTTTCCACAGGTGAATCAAAGCCGATGGCAGACTTATCCGTTCTGGTTTCAATGATCTTGTCCAGACCGTCAAATGCTCCGCCACAAATAAACAGGATGTTTGTTGTATCCACGGGGATCGTTTCCTGTTGGGGATGCTTTCTACCTCCCTGCGGCGGAACGTTGGACACTGTGCCTTCCAGAATCTTGAGCAGCGCCTGCTGCACACCCTCACCGGAAACATCCCTTGTAATGGAAGTATTCTCACTCTTACGGGCGATCTTGTCCATCTCATCAATGTAGATAATGCCACGCTGTGCAAGTTCCACATCAAAATCCGCAGCCTGCAGCAGCCGGACAAGAATATTCTCCACATCGTCTCCCACATAGCCCGCTTCTGTCAGCGTCGTCGCATCCGTGATCGCAAAGGGTACATTCAATATTTTTGCCAGCGTTTGGGCAAACAGCGTTTTTCCGGAGCCGGTAGGACCAATCAGCAGGATATTGCTCTTCTGAAGCTCCACGTCCGAATCATCAGAAAGATAGATACGCTTATAGTGATTATACACTGCAACAGCCAGTGCGATCTTCGCCTCGTCCTGACCGATGATGTAGCTGTCCATAAACGCCTTCATTTCCATAGGCGTAGGCAGCTGCTCAGGCATACCTGTCTGCCTGCTGTCTTCCTGCAACAAATCGCAGCAAGTCTGAACACAGTCACTGCAAATGTACACGCCTGGACCGGCTATCAAACGCCCCTGGTGCTCCTGTTTTCCGCAAAAGGAGCAGCAGGGCATCTGTTCATCTTTTTTTGCCATAGGGCAAATACCGCCTTTCCGCGCCTATCAATGGTGCTCGATCACCCGGTCAATAATACCAAATTCCATTGCTTCGTTGGAAGTCATGAAATTATCGCGCTCACAGGCAGCAGTCACATCCTCGATGCTTTTACCGGTATTCTCTGCCAGAATCCGGTTCATGCGTTCCTTGATCGTCTCCAAGCGCTTCATGTGGATCGCCATATCCGTGATCTGACCCTGTGTACCGGCGGAGGGTTGATGAATCATGATCTCGGAGTTAGGCAGTGCGAGGCGCTTGCCCTTTGTGCCCGCCGAAAGCAGGAACGCGCCCATGGACGCAGCCATGCCCACACAGATCGTAGCAACATCGCACTTGATATACTGCATGGTGTCATAGATCGCCATGCCGGCAGTCACGCTGCCACCGGGGCTGTTAATATAGAATTGAATATCCTTGTCCGGGTCCTGCGCCTCCAGATACAGCATCTGCGCAACGATCAGGCTGGCAGTGGTATCGTTTACCTCCTCGGACAGGAAAATGATACGGTCGTTCAGCAGACGGGAAAAAATATCATAGCTGCGCTCACCGCGGCTCGTCTGCTCCACAACATACGGAATAAAACTCATGGTCATGTCTCCTTTCAGGGCTTGAAACATTCTAACCATCCAGATGGAAAATTATTCCTCAACAGATGCAGCTGCATCAGCCTTAGGTGCAACAGCCACAGCAGAGTCAACGATGACCTTTACTGCCTTACGGGTCTCAAGGCTGGTCTTGATCTCCTCCACGGGGACCATCTCCTTGACCTTATCCAGCTCCAGGCTGTACTGCTTTGCAAGTGCTGCGTACTCTTCCTCGATCTCCTCTTCTGTTGCAGCGATCGCCTCAACCTCAACGATCTTCGCCAGGGTAACATTGACCTTTGCCTGCTTTTCAGCAGCAGGACGGAAGGCATTGCGCATAGTGTTCACATCGCCGCCCATCATTTTGGCATAAGCCTCCATGGAGTAACCACTCATCTGCATCTGATAACCAAAACGCTCCATCTGGTTGTCCAGCTCAGCTTCGACCAACGCCTTCGGCATATCCACTTCGGTGTTTTCAGCAGCCTTATCCACGCAAGCCTGCTCAAATGCGGACTGTGCCTGCTTCTCGGCGTTTTCCAGTGCCTTGCTGCGGATATCTGCCTTCAGCTCCTCAAGGGTCTCAAACTCAGATACATCCTTAGCAAACTCGTCATCCTTTTCAGGTACATTGGTGACAGTGATCTTGTTGACCTTCACATGGAATACGACGCTCTTGCCTGCCAGATCAGCATGATAATCCTCGGGGAAGGTGATATCGATATCCTTCTGCTCCCCTGCTGCCATGCCCACGATCTGCTCCTCAAAGCCAGGAACAAAGGAACCGGAACCCAGCTTCAGGTCAAAGTTCTCGCCCTTGCCACCTTCAAAAGCAACACCGTTGTCAAAACCTTCAAAATCAATATTTGCCGTGTCGCCCATTTCGGCAGCACGCTCCACCGTCTCAGTAGAAGCAACATTCTGTGCCATACGGTCCAGCTCAGCCTCCACCTGCTCATCACTGACGGAAACCTCGTTCTTCTCAACCTCCAAACCCTTATAATTGCCCAGGGTGACCTCCGGGTAGGTCTCGGTGGTAAGGGTAATGGTCACAATACCGTCCTCACTGATATCCATATCAGTCAGGCTGGGACGACCAACCGCCTTGACATCCTGCTCAATAACAGCATACTGATAAACCTGCGGGAAGATCTCTTCCAGACCATCTTCATAAAAAACATGCGCGCCGTACATCTTCTCGATCATCTTCCGGGGAGCCTTGCCCTTACGGAAACCGGGAATCATAATGTTCTTGCGTGCCTTCATATAAGCAGCATTCACACCGGACTCCATCAGATCCTTATCGATCTGTACAACGATCGTTGCTTCATTGCCCTTTTTTTCAATGTTCTTAATGTTCATTTTTATGTCCTCCAGTATTTGGGCCGCAAAGCAGCCATTCAATTACAATTTTTGTATCCGATGTATTCTATCAAAGAAAGCGCCAAATGTCCACACTTTTCTGAAAAAAACTTTACGGAAGTACAAGCAGCGGCTGAAAATTCAATCGGTCTGCCGAAACCAACCGGTATTCAATGCCGTCCCATATGCCCTCCATTGCCAATCCATGGCTAGCTCCATGAAGGTGCCCGTAAAAGCATCTGCGCACATCATACTGCTTGAGCATCTGCAATATCTCATCACATTCATAGCCCTTATATCTGGGCGGATAATGGAGAAATACCAGCTTTGGCAGGTCACCGGCTGACTGCAGGGATGTCTCTAAACGCAGCAGCTCCCGTTTGAATACCTTTTTATCGTGATCGCCACTCTTTTCCTCCTCGAAAAACCAGCCTCTGGTTCCACATATCGCCCAGCCATCATATTCGTAATGATTGTTATTCAGGATAAATTGGTCAGAAAAGCCATTATGCTGGCAAAACGAATAAAACTTTGACGCCGTGCTCCACCAATAGTCGTGGTTGCCCTTAAGGATTATCTTACGGCCTGGAATACGGTCGATCCACCCAAAGTCATCCTTCGCCTCCGACAGCCCCAACGCCCAGGACAGATCTCCAAGCAGAACAGTCGTATCCTCTGGCTGAATTATGGACAGCCCCTTCTGTAGTTTTTCTATATAACCGACCCACGCACCGCCAAACACATCCATTGGCTTCTGGGCGCTTAGGCTCAGGTGAAGATCGCCGATTGCATATAATGCCATTGTGTTCTCCTTAGGTCATGTTTATATGGTCCTTCAGCGCATCCGCAGATATTCCGGTTGCTTTTGTGATCTCCTGTGTAAAATCCATAGGCGTTTGACCCGCCAGCAGCAAGGTCAGACCGCTGTTTCCGGTTTTTGCCCGGTAATCCTGCAATCCGCCGCAGCAAAGGGCAGTAACGGGATCTAGGATATAAGCATTGCTTCTGAATACGCTGTTAATGATCGTCTCAGCCCGGTTTTTTCCCGCAACAGCGCAGAACATCCCGGTATTCAAAACCGGCAGTTGTTCTTCGTCAAGGGAATACATATTCTTATTCTCACATTTTTCCCGATACCGATGGACCTCAGCAAAACCCAGTGTGCCTTGAATAAGCCGTTCAACGCCCAACTGCAGCTTGGTATCTGCAGCTGCTGTATTGAATACTCCCTTGTGAATAAGATCCCACACAGAGCCGTCTTCATCACAGGTACAGACGATCATACCGATGGGCAAGCCCATTTTCCTGGCATACCATGCAACCATCGGCTCTGAGAAGTCACCAGCAGTAACAGAAACATCAAATTTTTGATCCCGGGAGACTGTCTCTGTGCGCAGCATCTGTCCATAAATACCAAACAGCATTGCGATCTGCACCGCAATGGTCATCCAATCGGAGACCTTGCCCTGTCCGTCTGTAATCTTATTGGAAAGATTTTTAACCATGGCAGAGTAATTTGCCTCCGGGCAGTGCCAAAGCTCAGCCACAAGGATTCTATGGCTCATAGGGGTGAGCCGCGTGGTATTTCTTCCAATACAAAAATCCACATCCCATCCGGTGAGCCGGCAGGAAAAGAACATATTCAATATTTCTGCAACCGTCTGTCCAAAGGGCTTTTCCTGCAATGCAGCAATTTCTGTTTTATCATAACACGGCAGCTGAAAAGGTACATATCTGCCGCCATCCGGGGCAATATCGCCGATCAGTGCCCTGTGGGAGGTAAATGCGTCTTTATCGCCTCTAGTCGTTATATACAGCAACGCTCAATCACTCCTATTGCATTATTCCAAAAAATATTGTATACCGTTTTTTCATCCAAGCCCCGTTCCAGCAAACGCTGAGCTAACACAGGATAATCCTGTATGCCATTGACGCCTGCTGGAAGCATTTCACAACCGTCCAAATCGCCGCCGAGAGAAATATGCTTCCCCTCCGGGTCCAGTTCCATAAAGTGGAAAATATGATCGCACACCGTATCCAGATCCGGCTGCTCTCCCAGGAATTTACTATAGAGATTGATGCCCGCCACACCGCCTGTCCTGCAGATCTGCCGGAACATATCATCCGTCAAATTCCGGCTTACCGCCCATTGACTGCGGCTATTGGAATGGGACGCAATGACAGGTGCTTCGGTAATATCCAGAATATCCCAAAAGCCCTCATCACTGATATGACTGACATCAACAATCATTCCCAGTTTTTGCGCCTCTTTAACATATGTACGCCCCAGGTCTGTCAGTCCTCCGCCGGTTATATGGGAGCCGGTAAGGGGGTTGTTTTCGTTCCAGCCCAGGGTAGTCATACGAAAGCCCACCTTATACAGATCCTCCAGCAGTGCCGGATCAAATCCAAAGCCAGCCGGTCCTTCGATCGTAAGAATTGCAGACATAATACCGTTTTTTCTATTATCCTCGATCTGCGCAGCTGAATAGACCTGGCGTATCCTATCCCGGTTTTTATCCAATTCACGCAGAACCGCTGTCAGCTTCCGTTCAAAATGGTCCACCGGGCTCGGCTTCATGTCCGTTGTGGTAAAGCAGGCAAAGCACTGCGCATAGCCAGGCAATGTACTTGCACGCTCAAGATCGATGTGCGTACCGTTTCTTTTCAGATTCCCAAATTGGCATATACCGTCGCCCACCAATTCGTTCGCTGTATCGCAATGCAGATCGAACACCGGAAAATTCATTGAAAGGCATCCTCCAAATGATATATTTCAGGACAAGTTGTCCTGATCCCCTCCGGGGCATAAATTTCAACTACATCAAACCGTGGTTGCAAATGCGTTGGGTTACATGACAGATACATTTGTGCAGTCGTGCGAAGTCTGTTCTGCTTATAGACGTCCACAAACTCTGCCGCCCTTGCAAATTTCGCTGATTTTCGTAGCTTAACTTCCACAAAAACAAGATATTTTCGATCGCAAACAATCAGATCAATCTCTCCGTATTTGCAGCGATAATTCGCATCAAGCAGTTTATAGCGCTTTTTTCGCAAATACTCCGCAGCCAGAGCCTCCCCCCAGGAGCCAACAATATTATTTCTCCCCATAAAGCTTCTTTAGAAATGTCATTCTATGGATCGGGCATGGACCCAATTTCTCCAACGCGGCATAATGTGCCTTTGTGCCGTATCCTTTATGTACTTCAAAGCCGTAACCGGGAAAACGCTGCGCCATTTCCAGCATATGATCGTCACGGGTCACCTTAGCCAATACAGAAGCAGCTGCAATACTGGCACTCAGACTGTCACCATGGATGACCGTTTCTGCTGGAAACCCAAAATCTTTCTGCCTATTGCCATCAATCAGCAAGAGCTCCGGCTTGCACTGCAGCTGCGCAACAGCGCGTTCCATCGCCAGGAAAGTCGCCTGGAGTATATTGATCCCGTCGATCTCCTTTTCATCCGCAAAGGCAATTCCATATGCAAGTGCTTTTTCTTTAATGATCGGAAACAATTCTCTGCGTTTTTTGTCTGACAGTTTTTTACTGTCGTTAAGTCCGGGTATCTCCAAATTTGCCGGCAGAATGACAGCAGCCGCGCAAACAGGACCTGCCAGTGGACCCCTTCCTGCCTCATCTACGCCGCATATGAGGCGAATACCCCGGCTGTAATAATTATCTTCAATTTCCCACATATTTTGCTGGCTCATTTCAGATCCTCCGGCATTTCCAGGGTAAAGCGTCCCAGCTTACCGCCTCGGTATTCATCGAGCAGGACTTTGGACATACGCTCGGTGTTGATCTCACCTCTTGCAAGCAGATACCCCCGCTTGCGCCCCATTTCCTCAATAAGCATATACCCCGGCATTTCTTCTTGTACATCTATACCATAGCGCTCACGCAATGTCTGAGGGTAGTAGCGCTGCAAAAGCTCCGCAAGACGGCAGGCAAGCTCCTCGGTATCGATCACATTTTCCTTAACCGCACCGGTAAACGCCAGCATCATGCCTACATTGGGATCTTCAAACTTCGGCCACAGAATACCGGGCGTATCCAAAAGCAGCAAGCTGGGGTCAACAGTCACCCATTGCTTGCCTCTTGTAACGCCCGGACGGTTTTCCGCCTTTGCGCCCTTGCGTCCGGATATCTGATTGATAAGCGTTGATTTGCCAACATTGGGTATTCCAACGACCATGACCCGGACCGGACGATTCATGCCCTTTGCCGCATTACGCGCGATCTTCTCTTTCAGTACCGAACGCACAGCCGGCTGAAAATCTCCGATTCCCCTTCTGCTTTTGCAGTCTGTGGCTACCGGAGCCATTCCTCTTTCCCGGAAGTAAGCCATCCACGCCTTGGTTGCAGTCTGGTCCGCAAGATCCATCCGGTTCAATACAACGATCCGTGGCTTTGCTCCGCAGATCTGGTCGATATCCGGATTGCGGCTGGATATAGGAATTCTGGCATCCACGATCTCACAAACCGCATCCACCTGCTTCAGATCTGCCTCGATCTGCCGTCGGGTCTTCGTCATATGACCGGGATACCACTGAATATTCATATGCTGTGTGTCCATCATGACACCACTCCGATCCTGTTAAAGTCACGCACAGTCTTTCCTCTGTTATTGCCCGGCATAAACAGGAATACTGCTTTGCCTAAAATTTCCCGTTGATCGATCTGACCGATCTCTACGCTTCTGCTGTCTTTTGAAACATTGCGATTATCGCCCATTACAAAAACGCAGCCATCTTTCACCGTTAAAGGAAATTCGACACCTTCGTTCAAATTGGTCGGCGTCAGCGTATAAAGCTCCTCCAGCTCAACGCCATCCACATAGACAACACCTGTCTTAAAATCAATATCAACACTTTGACCCTCAGTAGCGATCACTCTTTTAATGATCGGTGCGCCATTATCAAAAGAATCCTTGCTGGCAACAATGATATCCCCCTGCTCCGGCTGGGAATACATCACGTTGCCCAGTAGCAGCAGCCAGTCACCGTCAACCAGGGTATCGTTCATGGACGGACCGGAAACAACCACCACCCGAAACAGCAGTGAAAAAACCAGCAACACACCTGCGATCAGATAAGCCAGATCGTGCAGATATGACAGCAACACATTTCCGTCTTTTTTCGGTGCTGCGGCTTCTGAATAATATTTGCCGGGCTTTCCCGTCCTGCGTTTATCGTTTTCCACTTACCTTCACCCCGGGTAGAACAATTTCATCTATTATAAACGATTTTGGGAAATAAAAAAAGAGGGTTTCCCCTCTTTTTTTATTCTTTTTTGCGTTAGACTCTTTCCTTGACCTTGGCAGCCTTGCCAAAACGGTTGCGCAGGTAGTACAGCTTTGCACGGCGTACCTTACCCTTGCGGACGGTCTCAACCATAGCAACGTTGGGAGAGTGAACAGGGAAAACCTTCTCACAGCCAACGCCATAGCTCACACGGCGAACGGTGATGGTCTCACCAATACCGCCATGCTTACGGGCGATGATGGTGCCTTCAAACACCTGAATACGCTCACGGGAGCCTTCCTTGATCCGCACATGCACACGAACAGTATCGCCAACCCGCATTTCAGGCAGCTCTTCCTTCATGTACTGGCTGGACAGTGCCTTAACCAGATCCATATCTTTGTCCTCCTTAATATTAGGCGTTCGTACAGCGTAGCTCCGGCGATATGGTTCCCGGCACTGCAGAGGCCTCACCTTGATTTCAGACCGGGGTATTATAGCACAACATTTCTGGCAAATCAAGTCTTTTTTGCAAGAATTTTCAAAAATAAAAGCCGAAAGAACATTTTGTTCTTTCGGCTTTTGGTCCGAGTGTCGAGATTCGAACTCGAGGCCTCTTGAACCCCATTCAAGCGCGATACCAAACTTCGCCACACCCGGAAATTGCTTGCGTTTTTCAACTGCCAAAGTATATTAGCACACTGTGTCAAAAAATGCAAGCATTATTTTTTCTTTTTTAAAAAATTTTTAACCGCTGGAATCCTGCTTCAGTACCTTTCCCATATTCCAAAGCATTGCCACTTGCTTTTCCGCTTCCTTCTTTTCTTCCTCAGTGCTGTATTCCACATAGACAGTATGGGCGCTGCAGTCGTTGCATTCGATCTGCACATTCCAGCCGCCCTCGTGGACCATAAAGCCGCTGCCGCGGCAAATAGGACAGTCCTCCAAAATATAATTCGGATTGATCTCCATAGCTTTTACCTGAATATCCTTTCATCTTTATCGTAAATTTCCAACCGGCTGCATCTGAAAAAGTCCGGTCTCAGCTCCGGAAGGTACTTGCTTACTGCCAATGGCAGCTGCGCCGGGTTAAGCGTGGGATTTTGGCAGTAGACAAGCGCCTCCAGCCGAATCTCATTTTCTCCTGCCCGGGTCACCTCCACCTTGCGTATCATCGGAATAATGTCCTGTTCCTGCAAACCGTTTTTGGTTTTCTTCTCCACTGTCAGGGTCGCGCTTGAAAACAATTCTTCAATTTGCACCGCTGCGTTCGCCGGAACCGTAGCATCATACTCCATAAAAATTTTGCAGCGCAGCAATGCCAGTTCACGAATCTTTCTGCCGTTGTCATAAACCTCCAGAACCTTGACACCATCCACCAAGGCATCGTTAAGCCGGGCACACAGCGTCTGGGAGGATACGTGCTGTGTATCGAGTTCAAAATCCAGAAGCTCACAAACACTTTCAACGCCCACAGAAAGTGGCAGCGCAATCGAAACAGAGGGTCTTGGGTTAAACCCCTGTGTATGGGTCAAAGCCAGCCCTGCCCGCTTAAACGCCCTTTGGAACACACGCATCAGATCCAAATGGGACATCCAGACCGCATTTCCTGTTTTCTCAAAAAGCAGTCTAGGCATCGCATCGCACCTCCTGCAAAAGCTTGTCGGCACCGCAGCCGCTGCAGCGATGACGGCAGTCCGGCGTTACCGTTCCTGCGTAAGCGCGGGCGCGCTCTGACTGCAGAAATTTCTTGGTAACACCCACATCGATCGTATCCCAGGGTAGAATCTGCTCCTCATCATAACCCCTTACGGTATAGAAATCCGGGTCAATGCCGCAGCTTTCAAAGGCATCCAGCCAGGTCTGATAGGAAAAATGCTCGTCCCAGCCATCCAGCCTTGCGCCATGCCGAACCGCTTCCTCTATTACATCGCACAGCCGGCGGTCTCCCCGGGCAAATACCGCTTCCAGCCGGCTCAGATCCGGTTCGTGATAATTATATTCGACCGATTTTGCATACAGATGGCTCTTGAGCAACTTGGCGCGACGCAAATACTCCTGGGGCGTGATCTGCTTTTCCCATTGGAACGGTGTGTGGGGCTTAGGAACAAAGTACGCCGTTGCCACATGAACACGAAGTCCTCGTTTTTTGTTGGAGGCTGTTTCTTTCCACACATTGATGATCTTATATACCAGCTCCGCGATTCCCAGTACATCCTCGTCTGTCTCCGTAGGCAAGCCCAGCATGAAGTACAGCTTCACATTGCTCCAGCCGCCGCTGAATGCATTGGCACAGGTGGACAGGATCTCCTCCTCAGTCAAATTCTTATTGATCACATCACGCAGCCGTTGGGTCCCCGCCTCCGGTGCAAAGGTCAAACCGCTTTTCCGTAAGGTCTGCAGCTTCTGCATCAGTTCCCTGGAAAAATTATCTGCTCTCAGGGAGGGTACCGAAAGATTGATCCTGTGATCAGCGCAATAGGGAATCATCGCATCCGTCAGTTCCTTCAGCTCCCGGTAGTCAGAGGTGGAAAGACTGGACAGCGTGATCTCATTATGCCCGGAATCCTCCAGCGTTTCCACCGCCTGCTTATACAAAACCTTTGCACTTTTTCTTCGTACAGGTCGGCAGGAAAAACCTGCCTGGCAAAAACGGCAGCCCCGGACACAGCCTCTAAACACCTCCAGGTTTGCCCGGTCATGAACGATCTCCGTAGAGGGGACGATCATTTTCGTGGGGTAGTAAGCATTGTCCAGGTCCTCCACTATGCGCTTGGTGACTGTCCTAGGCGCTCCATGCAGGGGCGTTATACTCTCCAGTGTTCCGTCAGCACGGTAGCTGTGCTCATAAAAAGACGGGACATAAACGCCCGGGATTTTGGAGACCTCCTCAAGAAAAGAATCCTTAGACCAACCTTCCGCCTTTGCACGGTCATATAAGCAGATGATCTCCGGAGTGATATCCTCCCCTTCACCAAGAGAAAAGAAGTCTATAAATTCCGCCAGCGGTTCCGGATTGAAGGCACAAACGCCACCGGCAAACACGATATTTTTCAGTCCTCTTCGATCCTTTGCATGAAGCGGCACACCTGCCAGCTGCAGCATGTTGAGGATATTGCTATAGCACATTTCATAGCCGATGGTAAAGGCGATCATATCAAAATCCTTAACTGGGTCCTGGCTTTCCAGCGCCCATAAGGGCAAACCACTATCGAGCATCGCCTTTTCCATATCAGACCAAGGTGCAAAAACGCGCTCACACCAGACGCCCTCCATCTGGTTCATCACCCCGTAGAGAATACGCATTCCCACATTGGACATACCGATCTCATAAGTATCGGGAAAACAAAAAGCCACGCGGACCCGTACCTGTGACGGATCCTTCTTAATTTCGTTATACTCTCCACCTGTATAGCGTGCCGGCTTTTGCACGGCAGGCAGGATTCGTTTCAGCAATTCAGTCATCTGTCTTTTCCTCTCCGGCGGAGCATAAACGCACACACCGGAACTATTGTACTATTTATCGGTTTTGTTTGCAAGGTATTTTTAACCGCCCACTTTTAACAAACAACAGCACCGCGCATACCGCAGGCAGCAATCCTATATGCCATCTAACGCCTGCAATGACCGCAAGGATAAATATCAGCACAAGCACGGTATCCTCGACCAAACGCCAAAGCGCAGCCGCATTTTTCTCACCTGCTACACCTATCATACAACACCGAAGCACCCTACCCCCGTCCAAAGGATACACAGGCAGCAGATTATACACAGACTGCACCAGTGCGCACACTGCCGTACAGGGAAGCCACCTGGAAAACAGAATCAGTAAAACACCGCCCAACGGGCCTGCAATCGCGGCTATCAGCTCCTGCTTTCGTTGCATATACTCCGTTTCAATAGCGGCACCGTTGAGATCGATATGTACACAATAGATCTTCACATTGCACAGCCATAAGGCGACACAATGGCACAGTTCATGCACAGTCGCCGCGATCATCCACCCAAGGACCCATCTTAGGGGAAATAGAAACAAGAAAAGTGCTGCCACCACAAAAAATCCAGGTTTGATATCGATCAGCTTATTGCGCAATGTTAGCATTGGTAATGATCTCCCGACAAAAGGCTGCGATCGCATCTTTAACCGTTTCACCGCTGCGGACATCCTCTGCTAAATTTATCAGCGCAGTCTCAGTAACCTCAGCATTACCCGGCAAGATGATATCCCGCAAAAAATCCGGCTGAGACATAAACAATCCAACACAAGCAAGGCATCCCAGAATAAGCACTATAGGCAACACCCGCCGTTTGGAACGGTGACCAGTTTCTCGGATCTCGACCTTCTGTAAAGTTTGTCCGTATTGGATTCTGTATCCCATCGCCCCACCTCCCTGGAGTATTTTACGCAGCGTCAAAGAGGTAAATTCACACGGTGGAGAAAACTTCTGTTAAGACTTGACAACGGCATAATATTTCTTTATAATATGGGGGCTATCGGGGTGTGGCGAAGTTTGGTATCGCGCTTGGTTCGGGTCCAAGAGGCCTCGGGTTCGAATCCCGACACTCCGACCAAAAATCGGCAATCCTCGACAGGAGGGTTGCCGATTTTATTTCTTCACTTTCCTGTTTCCACTAAATCCTCGTCGCCTGTTTCTGTAAATATTTAAGTAAAATTACGCATTTCTGCACACAGGTCACGCACGCCAGTATATTGACAAATTCTTACTCTGACGCTACAATTGAATCATTCATAGACAACCTTACAAGGGCGATGCCGTATGAAAAAAGAAACGATAAAAAAGATGTTTCAGTTTATTGCCAATCCACGGTTGCTGTTGTGCCTTGGTATTGCCTGGATCATTACGAATGGCTGGTCTTATGTTTTAATGGCAATCGGCACATGGCTTAGAATTGAATGGATGCAGCTGCTGGCAGGTGGCTATCTGACCTTTCTGTGGCTGCCTATCTCTCCGGAAAAGCTTATAACCATCGCTCTTGCCATCGCCCTGCTTCGACTGCTGTTTCCAAATGACCAGAAGACACTCAAAATTCTGAAGGATCTGCACGCAAAGGTAAAGCAACAAATCAAAACCCGAAAACACGCGCACACACAACACAGGAAGAGAATACACAGCATGGATATCTATCACGATCACACCCAAACACTGCAAACACTCTCTCAGGCGTTTGGCATCAGTGAAGAGGATATGCGCAATGCGGTCCTGCGCGCTTACAGCTTTAACACCGAGGATAATAACGACCGCATACGGAAAGTGTTCTGTAAGGCTGCCAGAGGTGAGGAGATAACGGTCGCAGGCATTGGCGGTTCTATAACCCAGGGTGCCAAAGCCAAGATCGGCAACAATGCAACCGCATATAACGAAGCATTGGGTGGCGAAAAATGCTGGTTTTTCCGTACTGTTGAGTGGTTTCGCTCCCGGTTCCCCCAAACGACCGTAAACGAGGTCAACGCCGGTATCGGTGCAACCCCTTCCTTTTTGGGAACCTTCCGTTTAGAGCAGATGGTCCTGCAGTACAAGCCTGACCTGGTTACCGTCGAGTTTTCCGTGAACGATCCTTCCACCTTTCATTTTCTTCTGAAAGATGAGATCTTTGACGCATACGAATCGATCGTTCGTAGGTGCCTGGAAGCAGGCATCGCCGTGATCCAGGTATTTCTGAACGATCAGGACAATAACGGTCTGCAGCGCTATCACAGCCAGATCGCAAAGCACTACCATGTCCCCACGATCAGCTATCACAACGCAATTTCTCCTGACAGTCAGCTGATCTGCGACTGGGAGCTTCTGTCACCGGATGAGATTCATCCCAACAATACCGGTCATGCGCTGTTGGCAACCTGTGTCTGCAATTATTTGGATCATGTTTACGCTACAACAGATCTAAACAAGGCGTACGCCGATACGCCCATCCCCAGCAATTGGGTGTATAGTGATACCTTCCATAAGGTCACCGTAAAATATGCCAACAAGCTGAAGGATCATATCGAAGGCGGCTTTGCCTTCCATACCGATACCCCCGATTGCAAAAAGTGGTTTGGAACTTTGGTCTGCAACAATGCTGAAGGCAGCATTCAACTTACTGCACCAAAGGGTGCAAAGCGCATCTGGATACAATATTACACCAGCAAGGGTTCCTTTGAAACCGAGTTAGACGGTCAAATGACTGTCTGCAACACCTCTCCTCTCGGCTGGCCGAAATCCTTGTGGCACAGAGTACATACAGGAAAGCCCCTTGAGAAGGATCTGCCGCTTGTGATCAGGGCACACAGCCGTGGTCAGGTGATTATTCTGGGACTATTAGCAGCGTTTTAATGATAAAGCCCTGGAACCGTTTGGTTCCAGGGCTTTGTGCGTTCTTAGATCAACTGTTGTTCGTTGATGATCAGCTTAAACTGCAGTCCAAGCTTCTCCGCTGCTTTGCGGCAAAGGATCATACGACCCATAAAAATTTCAAAATAGTCCATAACAGAACCGTACTGCGTATCGACGGTCAGCTTCAGCTTTACCAAAGTCTTTTCTTCATTGATCTTTAGCACAGAATGCTTGACGGAATAATTGACCCTGTCGTGCATATCAAAGGAAGAAACATCGCTGTTGCGCACACGGCTTCTTCGCACATCCGCCTTGTCTGCCAATATCAGTGCTGCCGCGACCGCATTGACCGGAACGCCGGTCCCCTCATCATGGTTGCCGATGGCAGTCACGATGGTCGCGATCTCACCGGGATCACAGCCCATATCGTTGAGAATGCTCCACGCCATAACCGCACCGGACTGGGAATGATCTTTACGGTTGACAAGATTTCCAATATCATGCAGGTATCCAGCAATTTTAGCAAGCTCCACTGTACGGCTGTCATAGCCCAGCGTCTGTAATATATAACCGGCAGTCTGCGCAACATGGACCACATGGGCAAAGCTGTGCTCCGTGTATCCAAGCGCCACCAGAGATTCATCCGCACAAGTGATATAGGTCTTGATCGCTTCACTTTTTGTTACCTGTTCGTATGTGAGCATTTTGCCACCTCCTACATGGGGATTATAACACATCTGTATACACAGAAAAAGTATTTTCCAATTTTTTTACAAGTATTTTACTTTTTTGCGGCATACTACTTCCAGAAAGGAGAAGGCAAATGTGTACCGCTATCACCTACAAAACGAAGGATCACTATTTTGGCAGAAATCTGGATCTTGCATACAATTACAACGAGACAGTGACCATAACCCCCCGTCATTATCCCTTTACTTTTCGTGAGCAGAAGCCGCTTAGAGATCATTACGCAATGATCGGTATGGCAACTGTCGTAGATGATTACCCCCTGTTCTATGATGCTACGAACGAATGCGGTCTGAGTATTGCGGCTCTGAATTTTCCGCAAAATGCGGTATATTTTACCAAAAAAGAAAATAGGCTCAATCTCGCTCCCTTTGAGCTGATCCCGTGGTTTCTCGGACAGTATCAAACTGTGGAGGCGCTTCGGCAGGACATTGCCGGACTAAATATTATCGATACACCCTTTAATGATACCTTTGCCCTAACGCCGCTGCACTGGTTTATTGCTGACAAAGCAGAGGCTGCGGTATTGGAACAAACTGCCTCCGGACTGCGGGTATATGACGATCCTGCCGGTGTTTTGACCAACAGCCCGCCCTTTGATTATCATATGAATCATTTGTGCAACTACCTGAATCTTACAAATCTGGAGCCAACGAACCGCTTTACTGATCAGCTGACACTCTCTCCTTACAGCTACGGCATGGGGGCGGTGGGACTTCCCGGAGATCTGTCCTCATCCTCGCGTTTTATACGGGCAGCCTTTACAAAGCTCAATAGCGTTGCGCCGGACAGCGAGGAAGCAAGTATCAGCCAGTTCTTTCATATACTGGGCTCTGTAGCGCAGCAAAGGGGCTGTGTCAAGATCGGCGACAGCTACGAAAAGACGGTATACACCAGCTGCTGTAATACTGACAAAGGAATTTACTACTACACCACCTACGAAAACAGTCAGATCAGCGGTGTTTCTCTTTTTCACGAAGATCTGGAAACGGATAGGATCTATCGGTTCCCTCTGGCAGAACAACCGCAGATCTATATGCACAACTAAAATAGTGCTGTGGCATTTGTAAGCCACAGCACTATTTGTTATCTGCCATCATTTTGTTTTTGATGTACTCTCCGACGTTTTCCTGGGGTATACCCAGGACCGCAGAAAATTCCGCACCCAGCAATTTCTCAGCATCGCGCAAGAAATTTTCATCACACAGGTGAAATTTTCTTCCTGCCTCCAGCTGTTCCTTTCTGTGTATATGCAGCGTATGGATCATACGCACCAGTGCTGCACGGTCCCCAGAAACGATCAGTTCCCTATAAAGCTGTTTGCGCTGATTTTCATCTGCGACCCAATGACCGGACCGTGAATCCTCTGCGCAAAGGAGCGCATCGATCTGCTCTCGGGTAATCAAAGGACGGAGCTTCGCAACAGCTGTCTGATTTTGTGTCGGGACAAAGAACCTGGCACCCGGCTGGTCTACAGGTGCAAGCACATAGTACTCGATCATTTTTCTGTCAACCTTTTTTGTTTCCAGCTCCAGAATCCGACAGATACCATGGATCCCGTACATTACCTGATCGCCCTGCACAAACATATACAATTACTCCTTCCTCAAAAGAAGTTTTCTCATATGTATAATTATAACATAATACTGAAAATTTTTCATATAGGAAAATCGCATAAATTTTTGATTTATTTTCAGCAAATACGCAGAAAAAAGTACCACCTGACGCCGGTCAGGTGGTACAAACCTTAGAAATTGACAGCTACATTGTAGCGCTGCAGCCAGTTGTTGATCTGCAGCATATATGCAATCGTTTGCGGCACCTTCATCAGTTGTCCGTACCAGGGCCAGACAGTTTCCGCAGACAGCAATTCCCTCAGCGCATTGCGGCTAACGAGCTGATAGATCGGTGCATCCCTCTGCTCCAGCAGTTGCTGCAGACGACTGCTGACAAGCTGCAAATATCGGGGGTCATGGGTCTTGGGATACGGACTTTTCTTTCTATAAAGCACTTCCTGTGGCAAATATTCTCCCATTGCATACCGAAGCAGCCCCTTTTCCTGTCCGTTATAGTCCTTATATTCCCATGGGACTGCGTATAAGTACTCAGCGATCCGGTAATCACAAAAAGGCACCCGAACCTCCAGCCCATGCTGCATACTCATTCTGTCTTTCCTGTCCAGTAGCGTCTGCATAAACCACCGGTGGTTCAAATTTACCATTTCCTTCATGCGCCTTTCCTGAGGTGATGTTCCAGGTAGGATGTCGCACTGAGATATGGTTTGGCTGTACTTGTCGTACACATATTCCTCTGGGTCAATCTTTTCTGACAGAGCCGGGGCAAGAAACGCTGCCCGCTGCTTTGTGTTTTGTGCCCAGGGAAAGCCGTCCAATGCCCGAACCTCCGGATCTCTGTACCATGGATATCCTCCGAATATCTCATCGGCGCACTCCCCGGACAATGCAACTTTCACACTTTTCCGGATGCGTCCGCAAAATACAAGGAGGGAAAAATCCACATCTGCCATGCCCGGCAGATCCCGCGCATAGGTCGCATCCTCCAACGCATCCAACAATTCCTCCGGTGTCAGCACGGTCCAATGGTGCTGCGAACCGAGAAACTGCTGCATGATCTGGATATAGCGGTTATCCAAATTTGGCTGAAATTTTCCAGGCACAAAAAATTTATCATTATTTTCGTAGTCTATAGAAAAGGTCGGCAGCACCTGCCCCTTTTTCTCCATTTCCCTTGCGCAAACGGCGGATATCAGACTGGAATCAAGTCCTCCGGATAGGAATGTGCCAAGGGGCATATCCGATACCATCTGCCGCTTGATCGCGTCAGTTACCAAAAATTTTACATACGCTGCCGTCTCGGCAAAATCGTCCGTATGTTCCCTGTCCGTTAATTTCCAATACCGCTTCCAGTTCCATTTTCCGCAGGCGTAGTAACCGTAGCATCCGGGCTCCAACTCAAAGAAACCTTTGAAAACACCGCAGCCCGGTGTTCTGCCCGGTCCAAGCATCAGTATCTCCGCCGCCCCTTCGGCATCCAGCTGTGCCTGTACAGTCGGATACGCCAGTATCGTTTTCATTTCAGACGCGAACAGCATTCCCCCATCATGGAGTTTGTAAAAAAGCGGCTTGACACCAATGCGGTCTCTTGCAAGAAACAGCTTCTTCCGCTTGTGCTCCCATATGCCAAACGCAAAAATACCGTTAAATTTTTCAACACAGCCTTCTGCCCACTGCGCATAAGCATGTAGCACCACCTCCGTATCGGAATGTCCCTGGAAGCGATGCCCGGATTTTTGCAAAAGTGTACGAAGCTCCTGGGTATTATACAATTCTCCGTTATATACGATCGTATAGGTCTCTCCCTCCCAAGAAAGACACATCGGCTGTTTGCCGCCCTCAGGGTCAATGATCGCCAATCTGCTGTGCATCAGGCTGCAATAGGTACCTGTGTATACTGCCTGCGCATCCGGTCCTCTGTGCTGCATAGTCTTGAGCATCTGCTTTCCGATCTCATCGTCAAAATGCAGACCGATCAGCCCTGCAATCGCGCACATACCTCCATCCCCTTTCCTTCACAATATTCTATGCACAAATATCAATGCCGTGCATGAACAGCATAAAAATCAGCCATACTTTTGGAGGGTGATTTGATGAAAAACAGCAAAGAAATACTGTCCTCTATACTGAAAACGACACAAATGGGGCAAACGGGTATCCGGGCGGTCATGGAGAAGGCTGTCCGCACGGATCTGAAAAAAGAACTTCAATCGCAGCTTCGGGAATACGATTCCATTGAACGGGAGGCATATGCCATTGCCGCTGCCCGCGGCTGGGAACTGAAGGAATTGGATCCTTCTGCAAAAATGATGGCAAGGATGTACGCCCGAACAAACCTGACCTTCGGCAGAGCAGACTCCAAGATCGCAGCTATGATGATCCAAGGCAATACGAGAGGTATGATAAAGGGGCTGAAAAATCAGCATCACAGCCTAAGCTCTGACGGGCGGGTAGCACTGCTTTCCCAAACATTGCTGGACCGGGAACACGAAAACATTAAATCAATGCAGGGGTATTTATAATATCCCTGCACCATTATTAAAATGCAGAATATAATAATCCGAGTTCATAAAAGGAGGCGATCTGTCTGAGCGCAACAGGCTACATACAGGTACATGCATACACAAGCTCCGCCCAAATCCCACTGAAGGACACAGCTATCACGGTCACCGATACAAACGGTGCTGCGATCGCAATGCGTCTGACAAACAGAAATGGCACACTGGACGAACCCCTTGAAATAACCGTTCCGGATATGTCCGCAAGCCAAAGCCCCAACACCGGTGTTATCCCCTTTGCCGTAGTCGATCTATATGCCCGTCTTGAAGATTTCGAGCAGATTCATGTGGAAAGGCTGCAGGTTTTTGCCAACACCGTAACAAATCAAAATTTGGAGATGATTCCTTTGGCTGAGCTACCCAATTCCTGGAACAAAGCAGAAGTCTTTTATACACCTGCCCAAAATCTATAAAGGAGGAATGAAGCTATGCCTCCTGTAACACCTTATGTTCCCCAGCAAATCACGGTACATCTCGGTTCTCCCTCCTCCAACGCTGCCAATGTGACCGTTCCCTTTTCCGATTATGTAAAAAATGTGGCATCCAGCGAGATATATCCCACATGGGACGAAAGTGCCCTTCGCGCAAACATTCTGGCAATCGTTTCTTTTGCATTGAACCGCGTGTATACAGAATTTTACCGCAGCCGTGGCTACGATTTTGAGATCACAAGCTCCACTGCCTTTGATCAGGCATATGTTAACGGAAGGAGCTATTTTGAAAATGTCTCCCGTCTGGTAGACGAACTGTTTAATGATTACCTGCGCAGACCAGGATTTGTGGAACCCCTGGCTGCAAAATTCTGTAACGGTACAACTGTCACCTGCGAAGGGCTTAGCCAATGGGGCAGTCAAAATCTCGCCCAACAGGGATACACTTACGATCAGATTCTCAGAAGCTACTACGGTAATGTAGAAACCGTCACCAACGCCCCCATCCGGGGCATCACTTCCTCCTATCCCGGAACACCCCTGCGTCGCGGCAGCACCGGTCCCAATGTGGTCATAATACAGGTAGCGCTAAACCGAATCTCCCAGAACTACCCGGCAATTCCAAAGATACCCGCCGCAGACGGTATTTTCGGCAGCAGAACAGAAGCAGCTGTGATCGCCTTTCAGCAGATCTTTGGTCTGACCCCGGATGGGATCGTGGGACCGGGGACCTGGTATGAGATCGTAAGACTATACACAGGTGTCACAAGACTGTCAGAGCTGCGCAGCCTGGGACAGCAATTCTATGCCATCAACTGGTCCCCTCCAGGAGGACTTGAACAAGGTGACACCGGCGAAAAGGTCCGTCTCCTGCAGTATATGCTGTCCGTGCTGTCATCCACCATCCCCAACATCCCGCCTCTCACCATTGACGGGATCTACGGACAAGGAACACGGGCAGCTGTACTTGCAGCGCAGCGGTGGTTCGGTTTGCCGGAAACAGGCACTGTGGGGGCGCAAACCTGGGATGCTATTTATAATCAATATTCCGGAATCGAGAACATCACCCTGAGAAATCCGGAAGCATTCCCGGATCAGGCAACCAACAGGTCGGGCGCAAGAAACGCAGCTAACAGCAATTCCCGTACAAATTATGCCCGATCGACCACCCAAACCCAGTTCCCGGGTCGTGATCTGAGTATCGGCTCTCAGGATGTTGTCAGACAGGAGGTAGTGCGATGAGACCCCCGGAATCCTTTATTGAACAGCCTGTAAGGAGTCTGCAAACGATGCTGCGGGTCCTGGCACAGGATGATCCCCGGCTGCCAACTGTTGTACCCGACGGCATTTACGGTCCTACTACAATGCACGCTGTCACCGCGTTTCAGCGTCAGAACGGACTGCCTGTTACCGGCGTGACCGATCAGCAAACATGGGAGCTGATCGTATCACTGTATGAAGCTGCACTGATTCGTGTAGGCAAAGCACAGCCTATCGAGATCGTTCTGGAGCCGGGGCAGGTTTTCAGGCGTGACGACAGCAGTCCCTACATTTATTTGCTGCAAAGCATGCTCACCCAGCTGTCAAAGGAAAACCCCACGATCTCTCCTCCCGGACACAGCGGCATAATGGACGCGGACACCGTTATCTCCCTCAGGGCGTTTCAACAGCTTGCAGGTCTGCCGGTAACCGGTGAATTTGACCGAATCACATGGAAGCACCTTGTTCTGCATTTTACTCTGGATGCAACAAAACAAACTGTGACCCAAATATAAACTTTTGGTAAATTCTTTTGTATATTGGAATTAAGGCTTGATTCAGTTTCAAAAAGGTTTTATAATAAAGCGTACATAGGAAAGGCGTATTCTGCCTGGAGGAATTGTAATGGTTATAAAAGACTGGAAAAAGGAGATATTGACCATACCGAATCTTTTGAGCCTGTTTCGGCTGCTGTTGATTCCGGTTTATGTGATTATTTATCTTAACGCACAGGAACCCGCTGATTACTATGTTGCTGCCGGTATCCTTGCTGTTTCCTGCCTGACAGATCTGATCGATGGCAAGATCGCCAGACATTTTAATATGATCTCCACTGTAGGTAAGATCCTTGATCCTGTAGCAGATAAAGCAACACAGTTCACCCTTATTCTCTGCCTGGCTCTGACCTATCCGGTCTTGTGGTATCTGGTGGGGCTGTTTGTGGTCAAGGAAAGCTTCCAGCTCATCGCTGGTGGGATCAACCTGCGTAAGGGTAAAATGCTCAAAGGCGCGCTGATATCCGGCAAGATCTGCACAACCGTCCTGTTTGTCAGTCTGATCTTTATGGTCATGATCGAAAATTTAAGTAACACCGTGATCTATATCATAACCATTGTCGATATTATTTTTATGCTGATCTCCTTCTGTGAGTATCTGGCAACCTATGTGTACAGAGACAACAAGTTTCAATCTCTTGACCCGTCCGCTGATGCAGAATAAAATATCCGGAACAGAGCGATCTGTTCCGGATTTTTCTTACAAAACGGCAGCGATCTGAGCAATCAGACCGCTGCCAACTCCACATCCCTTTCGAGCATAGTCTGTCACAGACAGACCGTCGGCTTATCCGCGAAATTTCCACGGCATCGGTCTGCCTTACCAGGCTCGCTTCTCTAAAGACAGTATACAGCTTTTTTTCTTTTTGTGGTGAACAGATTATAAACGCAAAAGGAAATATCTGTTAAGTATACTTTTCTAATTGAGCTAAAGTAAGTATATGCGGTAAATCCTGCCATATTCCTGTTTTGCTTTCAGCGGCAAATTTTTTCAAAAAATCCCGTCGTTGATTCTTCGGTGAAACCATGGTACAATGTACAAAAAGAAATACAGGAGGAAATCAGTTATGGATTATAAAAAGCTTCAAAACGGCAGCGATATCCGCGGCGTCGCGCTGGAGGGCATTGCGGGTCAGCATATCAACCTGACCGAGCAGGTATGTCGGGATATCGGCAGAGGCTTAGCCCTTTGGCTTTGCAAGAAAACCGGAAAAAATGCAGGACTGCGTGTGGCTGTCGGACGCGACTCCCGTCTGTCCGGCGAGACCCTCGCAAGCTGGATTTGCGATGCGATGGTCCAGCAGGGCTTGCAGGTCACTGACTTCGGTATGGCGAGCACCCCCGCTATGTTCATGTCAACCGTGACCGAGGGCTACTGTTATGACGGCTCTGTTATGATCACCGCCAGCCATCTGCCTTTTAACCGGAACGGATTTAAGTTCTTTACAAACCAAGGCGGTCTTGAAAAGAGTGACATTAAACAGATCCTGGAGTATGCAGAAAACAGCGAAACAACAGGTCTGCCCTCCGGCAAGCTCGAGCAGGACTCTTTTATGGACACCTATGCAGCGATCCTTGCTGATAAGATCCGGCAAGCTACCGGTGAAGACAAGCCACTGGAGGGCTTTCGCATCGTAGTGGATGCCGGCAATGGTGCCGGCGGCTTCTATGCCGACAAAGTCCTCAAGCCCCTGGGCGCAAACACCGACGGCAGCCGTTATCTTGACCCGGACGGCAGCTTCCCCAATCACATCCCCAACCCAGAAAATAAGGAAGCTATGGAAAGCATCACCCAAGCCGTGAAGGAAACCGGTGCCGATCTGGGTATCATCTTTGATACCGATGTGGACCGTGCAGGCGCTGTTTTGGCTGACGGTAGCGAGCTCAACCGCAACCGAATCATCGCAATGCTTGCCGCGATTTTGTTGCGTGAGCACCCTGGTACGACCATTGTCACCGATTCTATTACTTCTACCGGTCTTGCCAAGTTCATCGAAGAAAAAGGCGGCATCCACCACCGTTTTAAGCGTGGCTACCGCAATGTCATCAATGAATCGATCCGTTTGAACGAGCAAGGGCAGGACAGTCAGCTTGCAATTGAAACCTCCGGTCACGGCGCGCTGAAGGAAAACTATTTCCTTGACGACGGCGCATACCTGGTCACAAAGCTGCTCATCGAGCTGGCGCGGGGCAAGAAGGAAGGCTACACATTGGAATCCCTGATCGAAACTCTGGAAGAACCGGCTGAGAGTGTTGAATTCCGAATGAATATCCTGGTTGAGGATTTCAAGGCGTACGGACAGCAGGTTATTGATGCATTGTATACATATGCCGCCAAACAACCCGGCTGGTCCCTTGCCGCCAACAACTACGAGGGTGTTCGCGTCAATCTGGATGCAGATCACGGGGACGGCTGGTTCCTGCTGCGTCTTTCCCTGCACGATCCCCTGCTGCCGCTGAATATCGAAAGTAACAGCATCGGCGGTGCCAAAAAAATCGCATCTGAGCTCGCCGACTTCATGGCAGGCTACGACAAGCTGGATGCCGCATCCCTGCTTGATTACGCAAAATAATACGCATAATGCAAAAGGATCGCTTTAGAGCGATCCTTTTGTGTTGGTTAAGTAAATAAAAATCGACAAGGTTCAATTGAGCCTTGTCGATTTTGGCGGAGAAGGAGGGATTTGAACCCTCGATACCCTTTTGGGGTATACACGATTTCCAATCGTGCGCGCTCGGCCAGCTACGCGACTTCTCCATAAAGACTGCGCTTATGCGGTCAGCTTGCTTATATTACTGCATTTGGTCGCATTTGTCAAGTCCAAATCTTAAATTTTATTCTGATTGAAACACCATATTCTCTTAACCGAAAATTTCGGTTGACATCGTCTAAAAAAACCGATATAATACAAAAGCTTAATGCTACTGTGGCTCAGTCGGTAGAGCAGCTGATTCGTAATCAGCAGGTCGCCGGTTCAAGTCCGGCCAGTAGCTCCAAAAAGAGGACAGATCTTCCGATCTGCCCTCTTTTTATTATTGTACGCGGACGGTACAGGTGTAGGTCACGCCCTCATATGTGACACTGATCTGCGTTGTACCGGCAGCCAATCCCTTTACTGTATTCCCGGAAACAGAGCAGACAGTCTCATCTGCAACCGTCCAGGTAACGCTGATAACATTACCGGATTTATCCTTTAACGCCAGTACAAAGGTCTCATCTATTTCGATCGTCGCATCCGTATGGCTGATGATATAGCTTCCGGAATTGGCTGCAGCTGCCTTGCCGACCGATTTTGCACAGCGGACGATACAGCTAAGCTTAATATCTGCATATTCTGCATGGACCGTTGTTGTACCGGATCCCACAGCCACGACCGTGCCGTTTTCAACGGTTGCAACAGAAGTATCCTCAGAGGTCCATTTGATCTCCTCTACCGGGATCACGCCAGAGTAAAGCTTATAGCTTTCTCCCTTTGTTGAAAGGGTAAAGTCTTCCTTTCTGAACTTAAAGTCATCGGTGGGATAGATCACCGCTTCCGTTGACTCGGTAGTCTCCTCAACGATATTGCACACCACCATACACTGTTCAGATACACTACCGCAGGTGACTGTGATCACCGCCTCACCTGCACCGACAGCAACGATTTTACCGTCTGCAGTGACCGATGCTACCGCTTCATCACTGGAAGCAAAGATGACCGTATCTGTCGTATCCACAGGATCTGTGGATACATTGAGCAACAGCGCCGCGCCTGCAGTATCAAACTCCACCGTCGTCTTGGAGATCAGAAGGCTGGTACAAGGAATCTCCAACGCTGTGTCCTGTGTCGTTGTCTGCTGTGTCGTGCTTGCAGTGGTTGTAGTATCCGGCGTATTACCGTCAAGCCCCGTGCCAGGCATGAAGAACCGCAGGGCAATATAGACTACCACCGCAACGATTGCAAGCAGCAGCAAAAGCACCGCAACGGTCAGTCCAATATCCTTTTTACCTTCCTTCTGTACAGGCTCCGGTGTCTTGACTGCCGGTGCCGGTGCCGAATCCTGACCTGCTCTGTTGCGCTTTTTTACATTGGCTTTGGAAAATCTGCCGCCCTTAACATATGTATATGTGCCGCTGGACTGCACTCCCGCATCATTGGTATCACCCGCTACGGTCCTAGCCTCCGCAGGACGAACACAGCCGCAAATGGGACACTGTGTCGCCGTTTCGGGATACGAGGTGCCGCAAACATCGCAAATTATCTTGCTCATAATAACCCTCCTGACCGGCGCAAATTTCATGCGCACGCGCTTTCTCGTCTATTATAGCATTTCTTGCAGAATAAAACAACTATAAACCTGTTGCATTTTTTGTAAATTTATTTTATCATATACTGTGTATATAAAAAGGAGGCGATATATGTGTCAGAACCAAAGCTGATCTCGCCAATGCTTGACAATTTCCGAATGGGTGATCCCATCAGCGACCACAACGGTGTTCGCTGCTGTCCTGCAATGGATAAGGACGCAGATGATAAATACATAGTAAAGATCATATCAGTACCCGCCAACCAGACACAGCTGGACGCCCTGCTTCTGAGTGGTGCGTACAGCAACACGGAATCTGCTCTGTCTTATTTTAAGAGCGTCTGTGATGGCATTGTTCAGGAGGCAGAGATTCTGCAGCAGCTGTCTCAGCTCGAGGGATTCATCCCCTTCGCGCAATGGCAGATCGAACCTATGGAAGACGGCAACGGCTTTGATGTTTACCTTTTAAGCCGGTACAGAAGTACGCTGCAGCGCTACCTGCGCCGCAATCCCATGACCCATCTTGGTGCATTGAATCTGGGTATCGATCTGTGCGCCGCCCTGGCGATCTGTCGGCGCGCCGGTTATCTGTACGCAGACCTCAAGCCGGATAACATCTATATCACAGATAACAATGCGTACCGCATCGGCGATATCGGCTTTATCAAGCTGGATTCGCTGAAATATGCATCCCTGCCTGACAGGTATCGCAGCGCTTATACCGCACCGGAAATTTCCGATGCCTTTTCCGCGCTCAATACGACCATCGATATTTATGCGCTGGGTCTTATTCTTTATCAGGCATATAACGACGGTGTGCTCCCCTTCCGGTCGGAAACCGCACCTGCCGAACAGTTCCCGGCACCTGCCTACGCAGATTATGAAATGGCAGAGATCATTCTGAAAGCCTGCGCACCCGATCCCCAGGCACGCTGGCAGGATCCTATTGAGATGGGACAAGCGCTGGTCGCTTATATGCAGCGCAACGGTGCAAACGATACCCCGATCGTTCCGGTTGCTGAAACGGAAGCACCTTCTGAAGTCTCCCCGGAAGAAGAAACTGGGGTCTTCGAGGCAGATGCTGACAGTGATTGCGAACAGACCGAAGCGCCCGCTGAGCCGGAAGAAGCTGTTTCTGAGGATGACCTGGAGATCACTGCTCAAGAAATTACAGAGGAATCCATTTACACAGAGGACAGCGAGGGAAATCTTACCTTCCTGGCAGACGACACCTCAGAGGAAACTGTTCCCGAATCTGAGCTTTCAGAAATTGACTACGAAGAAGTTACCGAGGAAGTCTCTGATATGCTGAGTATGGCTGATGATCTGATCGCCCATCAGGCACCGGAGCCTGTAGTACAGCCTGAACCGATCGATGTGCCAATCCCGGCACCGTTGCCCATTGAGGAAGCGCCTGCGGAAGACGCTGTACTGACCGAACAGGAAGCGGAAAACACCGAAGATTCTGAAACATCTGAAGAGGTCGAAGAAACCCCTGTCGATTCAGAAATTCCGGACGAAGATGAGCCGTCTCCCGCTGATAAAGGAACTGTCGTCCTGCGCTGGATCGCAGGCGTGCTTGTTGGACTTGCTGTACTGGCTCTTTTGGTTGGCGGTTTCTATCTGTATAAAAACTATTATCTGCAGCCCATCGATTCCTTCACCCTGGAGGAAAATGCTGACGGCAATTTGGTTGCGCATATCTCCACACCTGTTGACGAATCGATGCTCAGCGTGGTTCGCTATGATACCTACGGAAATCATCTTTCCTATCCAGTATCAAACGGTAAGGTCCTCTTCACCGATCTGGCTTCAGACACCGCCTACACCTTCAAGCTCGATATCTCCGGTTTCCACCGTCTGACCGGCACAACAACTGCAACCTACAAGACTCCTGCACAAACGAATATCGTCCAATTTAGTGCCGTTACCGGTGCAGAGGACGGTAGCGCAGTCCTTCAGTTTACAATTGACGGTCCGGATTCCACCCAATGGACTGTCCGGTACGCCGCCTCCGGGGAAGCAGAACAGGAAGTCGCATTCTCCGGTCACACGCTGACCCTTACCGGTCTGACAGTTGGAAGTGAGTATACCTTTACCCTGCTGCCGGAAAATGACCTGTATATCGTCGGCACGGATACCATCACCTTCACTGCCAGCAAGATCATTACACCGACGGAGCTTCAGATCACCGGCTGTACCAACGGAACCCTCACCGCCACGTGGTCTGCGCCGAAGGATACATCTGTTGACAGCTGGACCGTACGCTGCTACAGCGACAACGGCTTTGACGAGACTGTCACGGTTACCGAAACTGCCGCTGTTTTTGAGAACATTGACGACAGCGCCAGCTACACAGTCGAGGTCACAGCTGCCGGCATGAGCGTCAGTGAGCGCGCCTACGCTGCTGCAAATGCAATTACTGTCACAGACTTTTCAGCCGATACCTCTGATCCAAACCGCATCGTCCTAACATGGAACACTGCCGACGCCGAACCGACAGCCGGCTGGATACTTCTATATACAGTTGACGGCTCTGCCGCACAGGAGCTTTCCTGTCAATCCGAAAAAACTGTTACCGTGTCCCCCGCGATTCCCGGTGCGGTCTACGCCTTTACGCTTCAGACCGCAGATGGCAACTCCGTTTTAGGCGGCAAGCTATCCTGCACCATGGCTGAACCCCAGGCTTTCTCCGGATACGGTGTCTCCGCCGAGAACATGGAATTCAGAATGTGCAGAACGCCCTCACAAAAGAACTGGAACCGCTACAATCTGACATCCTCTAGTTATACAACTGAATTTGCTGCTGATGAGAAGGCATCCTTCCTTGTACATCTGAACCATGCCTACAGCACCTCCACAGACACGATCGTAACATTGTTCGTGATACGCGATGAGAACGGAAACATCGTCAACGCGTCCACATCATCTGACACATGGACGAATATGTGGTATCGCAATTATTGCGAGCTGAATGTTCCTTCTATCCCGCAAGCATCCGGAAATTACACCATAAGCATCTACTTTAACGGCGCGTTTGCCGGTCAGCAGAATTTCAGCATTGTGAGCGAATAAATCTGAAAGCAGTCGCTTCCGCGGCTGCTTTCAGATTGTCAAAAAAGCCCCAAACCGTCAAAATGGATATTGGGCGATTTGGGGTATTTTCTAGACACGCTACAGATCAAGCAATAAGCCTTGTAGAGGCGGGCATTGCCCGCCTGCCAAAAAAGAAGCTATGTTTGCTTTGCAAGCCATTTTGGCTTACTGCGCAACCCGGTCTCTACCGTACCTATGTACGCCGACGAGCCCGGGTTGCTTGTCTTTGGAGCTTCCTTGACCTCTGGCAGTCTGTCGAAAAACTTGTTTTTCGACAGACTGAAAGCAGCCGCTTCCGCGGCTGCTTTTTGCAGATTTTTACAAAGCAAGTTAAAAATATACGATTACCCCCTTGAAAAACAAAAAACATGGTGCTATAATAGCGCTATTAAAAAGATCGAGAGGCTATCACCATGATCGCTGTATCCTGCAATGCACAGTTTTACTTTAACTACTATTACTTTTTTATTGATAAAAAGTAATAGCGTTTTGTGCTGCAAGGATATTCCCGTGACCAACGTATTTTCACCCGCCGCACAGATGCAATTCTGTGCGGCGTTGTTTTTTTGTGGAGGTTTGATTTTATGATCGCTGTATTAAAAAGAGACACAACACCGGAGCAGATCGACCATTTGCTGGTATGGCTGAAAAACATGAACCTTGATGTCCATGTATCCTCCGGTCAGGAGATCACTGTATTGGGTCTGATCGGTGATACAAGCCGTGTTGACATCGAGCTGCTCAGCAGCCTGGAGATCGTCGAAAGCGTAAAGCGGGTCTCTGAGCCCTTTAAGCAGGCTAACCGCAAATTCCACCCCAACGACAGTATCATTCAGATCGGTGATATCAAGATCGGCGGCGGACATTTTGCTATGATCGCAGGTCCCTGTTCCATTGAATCCCACGAGCAGATCATAGGCATTGCCGAGGCTGTGAAGGCAGCCGGCGCGAACATTCTGCGCGGCGGTGCGTTTAAGCCCCGCACCTCTCCCTACGCCTTCCAGGGTCTGAAGGAAGCAGGTATGCGTCTTCTGCTGGAGGCAAAAAAAGCAACCGGTATGCCGATCATTACAGAGATCATGAATATCCGCACGCTGGAGCTTTTCGAGGATGTGGATATCATCCAGGTAGGTGCCCGGAATATGCAAAACTTTGACCTTCTGCAGGAGCTCGGCAAAACAAAAAAGCCAATTCTGCTCAAGCGCGGTCTTGCCAACACCCTCCAGGAGCTTCTGATGAGCGCCGAATACATTATGAGCGAAGGCAATGAGAATATCATTCTGTGCGAACGGGGCATCCGCACTTACGAGACCTACACCCGCAACACATTGGATCTGTCCGCCGTGCCGGTTCTCCACGAACTGACACATCTGCCGGTGGTAGTTGACCCCAGTCACGCAACCGGTCGGGCAGGACTTGTTCCCTCCATGGCTGCTGCAGCTGCTGCCTGTGGAGCAGACGGCATCATGGTAGAGGTCCACAACAACCCTGCCTGCGCCCTTTGTGACGGTGCCCAGACTCTGACACCTGCGCAGTTTGCTGCGCTCAACCGTACAGTAGAAAAAATCCGGGAGGCGATCCAATGACTGTAGGAATATTGGGTCTTGGTCTGATCGGCGGGTCACTGGCAAGAGCCTATAAGAAAGCCGGACATACAGTTCTCGCCTTCAACCGGAATCAAAATATTCTTTCCTTTGCGCAGCTGGCGGGTGTTGTTGACGGACCTATGGATGAGGACACGATCCCCCAATGCCAGCTTATTCTCCTTAGTATCTATTCTGCTGCATCCGTTGCATGGCTGAAAGAAAATGCACGGCATATTTCCAAAACGACACTTGTCATAGACTGCTGCGGTATTAAAAAGGACATTTGCGATGCCTGTTTCCCCATCGCCGAGGCGTATGGCTTTACCTTTGTAGGTGGACATCCCATGGCAGGCTCACACAACTCCGGCTTCAAATACAGCCGTTCCAATCTGTTTCAGGGCGCGCCCATGGTGCTGGTCCCTCCCAGATTCGATGACCCGCTTCTTCTGCAGCGTGTTAAGGACGCACTCTCCCCTTGCGGCTTCAAGCAGTTTTCCATTACCACTGCTGCGGAGCATGACCGGATGATCGCCTTCACTTCCCAAATGCCCCACATCATCAGCAATGCTTTTATCAAGTCCCCAACCGCCTTGTCCCACAAAGGTTTTTCTGCCGGAAGCTATAAAGACCTGACCCGTGTTGCCTGGCTCAATCCTGAAATGTGGGCTGAGCTGTTTCTTTCAAACAAGGAAAACATCCTCCGGGAGCTTGATCTGTATATCGACAGCTTAGAGCAGTACCGTAATGCTATATCCAACGATGATGCGGCGTGTCTTGTCGCCCTGCTTGACGAGGGGCGCAGACGCAAAGAGGAGGTAGACGGATGAACACCATTGCCGTCACAGCATCCAAAAACTATAATGTCCTGATCGGTAGCGACCTACACAGTCAAATTGGCGGGTATGCCGCAGCACATTGTAAGACCGGAAAAGCTGCGATCATCAGCGACAGCAATGTCTTTCCCATATACGGCGCAGCGGTAGAAACCTCTCTGAAAAACGCAGGCTTTACAGTATGCAGCTATGTCTTTCCTGCCGGGGAAGCCAGTAAAAATGGCAGCACATACTTATCTATACTGAATTATTTGGCAGAAAACCGTCTGACCCGGTCCGATCTGCTCATTGCTCTGGGCGGCGGCGTAGTTGGTGACATGACAGGCTTTGCCGCAGCGACATACCTGCGGGGTATTTCCTACATCCAATTGCCTACTACCCTGCTGGCTATGGTCGATTCATCGGTGGGCGGTAAGACCGCCATCGACCTTCCCGCCGGAAAAAATCTTGCCGGTGCATTTTATCAACCCAGTTTGGTCCTGTGTGACATTGACGCGCTGGATACGCTGCCCCCGGATATTTTCCGGGACGGCTGTGCTGAGATCATCAAGTACGGCATTCTATTTGATTCAGAGCTTTTTGAGCACCTGCAAAAAACAGGTCTGACCTTTGACCGGGAGATGGTCGTCAGCCGCTGCGTTGCGCTGAAACGGGATGTGGTAGCACAGGACGAATTTGACACCGGTGCGCGACAGCGTCTAAATTTAGGACACACCATCGGCCACGGAATCGAAGCCAACAGCAACTTTACCGTTTCCCATGGACAAGCTGTTGCCATCGGTATGGCGATCGTCAGTAAAGCCGGTCGCGCCCTGGGTATTTGCGATCAGGACACCTGCGAGAAAATTTTGACTGTCATCGACAGGTTCGGTCTTCCCAGCACTACTGAACACACCGCGCAGATGCTGTATAGCAGCGCTCTGTCCGACAAAAAAAGAAGTGGGCAGACCGTCAACCTTATCATTCCGGAAAAGATCGGATCGTGCATGATCCGTCCCACCCCCGTGGAAGAATTACTATCCTTTATTGAGGCAGGCTTATAAAATGGATATCACCATCTTTCCCCGCAAGCTCGCGGGAACGCTCACTGCCATCCCCTCCAAATCCCAGGCGCACCGTCTGCTGATCTGTGCTGCTTTTTCAGACCGACAGATCACGCTGCATTGTTCTGAAACCAACCAGGACATTGAGGCGACAGCTGACTGTCTTCGCGCTTTGGGCACGGATATCGTTCGTACCGAGACCGGCTACCGCGTGAATCCTGCCACCGATATCCCCAAAGAGGCTGTTCTTAACTGCCGGGAAAGCGGCTCTACACTACGGTTCATGCTGCCAATTGTCGGTGCGCTGGGCGTGGATGCTACCTTTTTGATGGCTGGCAGGCTGCCACAGCGTCCCCTCAGTCCCTTGTGGGAGGAAATGGAGCGTAAAGGCTGTACGCTGAGCAGACCCACCTGTGACACTATACGCTGTACAGGAAGGCTCAATCCAGGCAATTACACCATTGACGGCAGTGTTTCCAGTCAGTTTATCACGGGGCTTTTGTTTGCAATGGCTCTGATTCCTGGACAAAGCCAATTGACTGTCACCGGAAAGATAGAATCGAAGCCCTATATAGCTTTGACACAAAAGGTAATGCAGATTTTTGGTGTAAATACCTCTGATTTCCGTGTCTGCGGCAGCTATCCTTTCCAGTCACCTTCAGAATTGGCTGTTGAGGGCGACTGGAGCAATGGCGCATTCTTCCTGGCAGCAAATGCGCTTGGAAGCAAACTGGATATATTGGGTCTGGATCCTTCTTCTGCCCAGGGCGACCGGGCTGCAGCCGGAATTCTTGATAAAATGAGCAGCTTTATTACCATTGACGCTGCGGATATTCCGGACCTTGTTCCCATCCTTGCCATAACGGCAGGGGCAAAATGCGGCGCTGTTTTTGAAAACATCCAGCGTCTGCGGCTCAAGGAATCCGACCGGGTCGATTCCGTTGCCCAGATGCTTGAGAAGCTCGGCGCAAAAGTGACCGTCGAGCAGAACAAACTAACGGTATATCCTGCCCAATATCACAGCTGCACCATCGATACTGTGGGCGACCACAGAATCGCTATGGCAGCTGCCATTGCCGCCACTGTCGCGGACGGTCCGATAACCGTTCTCGGTGCCCAATGCGTTGCTAAATCCTATCCCTCCTTCTGGGAGGAATACAGTCGCTTAGGAGGATGTTATGAGCAGTACATACGGTGAACGAATCAAGCTTTCCATATTTGGTCAGTCCCATGGCGCTGCCATCGGTATGACCCTTGACGGAGTCCCTGCCGGACTTCCGGTAGATATGGATAAGCTGCAACAGTTTCTTAATCGCAGAGCACCGGGGCAAAATGACTTTTCAACGCCCCGCCGGGAGGAGGACAAGCCGGAATTTCTCTCCGGTATCGTAGACGGCTACACCTGCGGTGCCCCTATTACCGCTATCATCCGCAACAACAATACCCGTTCCGGGGACTACGCATCCCTAAAGGATCATCCCCGTCCCGGGCACGCCGATTATACTGCTCAGGTCAAATACGGCGGCTATCAGGATACTGCCGGCGGTGGGCATTTTTCCGGTCGTCTGACTGCACCTTTGTGCATTGCAGGAGGGCTGTGTAAGCAATGGCTGGAAGCGAAGGATATCCAAATTGGCGCACACATTTGCGTGATCGCCGGCATTGCAGATGACCCTGTATATCTGGATTGGGTCAACCCCGATCTGCAGAAGATTCCAAACGATTTCCCGGTCCTCAATCCGGATGCCGGCACAAAGATGCAACAGGCAATCGCAGCTGCCCGCGCCGACGGCGACAGCGTCGGCGGTATTATTGAGTGTATCGTGACCGGGCTTCCCGTGGGAATCGGCGAGCTTATGTTTGGTGGTATGGAAAGCCGCATCGCCCAGATCGTTTACGGCATTCCTGCAGTTAAGGGTCTGGATTTTGGCAGCGGCTTTTCCGGCAGCTATCTGCGGGGAAGTCAGAATAACGACGCCTATACCGTTAAGGACGGCAGTATAAAAACTGTGACCAATAACGCAGGAGGTATCCTTGGGGGTATCACAAACGGTATGCCCCTTGTGTTCCAGACCGCTATCAAACCAACCCCCTCTATTTCCCATCCGCAAAAGACCGTCGATCTAATGCGCATGGAGCAGCAGGAGCTGGTGGTCAAGGGCAGACACGACCCTTGTATCGTTCCCAGAGCTGTCCCCGTGATCGAGGCAGCTGCCGCCATTGCCGTCTATGATGCCATGCTTTGCAAGATCGGATAAAAGGAGTGACAAACTATGGATCTGAAAGAACTCAGAAACGAGATCGATAACATTGACACAGAGCTTGTGCGTCTGTTCACGGCACGCATGGAGGTCGCCGCCAAGGTCGCCGACTATAAGAAGGAAAACAATCTGCCCATTTATGTACCTTCCCGGGAACGGGAGGTGCTTCAGGATGTAGCAGAAAAAGCCGGACCGGAAATGGCAAACTACACCCGTGTCCTCTACTCCATGCTCTTTGAGCTTAGCCGCAGCTATCAAAGCAAACGAAATACCGAAACCACGGAGCTTTATAATAAGATCACCGAATCGATCGAAAATACACCGAAGCTGTTTCCCCAGACTCCGATGGTTGCCTGTCAGGGCGTGGAAGGTGCTTACGCACAGATCGCCTGTGAGAAAATCTTTAAGTCGCCTTTCATTATGTACTTCAAAAGCTTTGACGCCATATTCACCGCAATTGAGCAAGGTCTGTGTCAATACGGTATCCTGCCCATTGAAAATTCTACCGCAGGCTCTGTCAAGAAGGTCTACGATCTGATGATCCACCACAACTTTTCCATCGTTCGCACCTTCCGTCTGAAGATCGACCATAATCTGCTGGCATTGCCCGGTACTGCCATGGAGAATATCACCGAGATCTATTCCCATGAACAAGCAATCAATCAGTGCAGCGAATTTCTCAAAAAATTCCCGGATGCTAAGATCATCCCTGTGGAGAACACCGCCGTTGCCGCAAGCATGGTAGCACGCTCCGGCAGAAAAGATGTTGCAGCCCTGTCCAGCCGTTCCTGTGAGGAGCTGTACGGGCTAACCTGTCTTGCTGCCTCTGTCCAGGATGAGGGGAACAACCGTACCCGGTTTATCTGCATCAGCAAGAATTTGGAGATCTACCCTGGCTCTGACAAGACCAGTATTATGATGATCTTGTCCCACAAGCCCGGTGCGCTGTATAAGGTCCTTGCCAGAATGTATGTGCTGGGCATCAATGTGATCAAATTGGAGTCTCGCCCCATTCCCGACAGAGATTTTGAGTTTATGTTCTACTTTGACCTGGAGACTTCCATCTATTCTGAGGAATTTGTTCAGCTTATGTGTGAGCTGGATGACCTGGGCGAGCAATTTAAGTATCTTGGCAGCTACACAGAGGTGGTTTGATGCAGTGCGGCTTGCTTGGCAGAAAGCTTGGACACAGCTATTCTGCGCAGATCCACAGCTATTTGGGCAGCTACAGCTACACGCTCTTTGAAAAAGAGCCCGAGCAGCTTGCCGAATTCTTCCGCAATGGCAGCTTCACAGGTCTGAATGTAACGATTCCTTACAAAAAAGCGGTCATCCCCTACTGCGCAGAGCTGTCTGAACAGGCACAAAAGTTGGGGGCGGTAAATACCATTATCCGCCGTCCGGACGGCAGTCTTGTGGGTCACAACACCGACTACTTCGGTTTTCATTCCATGGTCAGCAGAAGCGGCTTATCCCTGGATAACAAAAAGGTGCTCGTGCTGGGCAGTGGTGGTGCCGCTGTCACTGCTGTTGCCGTTATGCAGACGCTTGGCGCGCAGGTGGTGGTCATTTCCCGCAAGGGCGAAAACAATTATGAAAACCTTCACCGCCATACCGATGCGTCTGCTATCGTAAACGCAACGCCGGTAGGTATGTATCCGGATGTGGGCTGCTCCCCCGTTGATCTGGACAGGTTTCCCAAGCTGGAAGCTGTTTGGGATATGATCTACAACCCTGCCCGTACCGCACTTTTGCAGCAGGCACAACAGCGTGGGATCCTCGCCCAGAACGGTCTGTGGATGCTGGTCGCCCAGGCTAAAGAAAGCGCCGAATGGTTTCTGGATCAGAAGATCAGCGACGACGCTATCGCCTATATTCACGACCGGCTTCGCAGTCAGATGGAAAACATCATTCTCATCGGTATGCCCGGCTGCGGCAGGACTACCATCGGCAAGCTTCTTGCTCAACGACTGGGTAAGGAATTTGTTGACAGCGACCTTGAGATCATCCATGCTGCAGGCAAACCTATTGCCGATATTTTCGCTCATGACGGCGAAGAAGGATTTCGAAAAATGGAAACGCAAGTGCTGCAGCAGCTGGGAAAGCGCTCCGGTCTTGTGATCGCCACCGGTGGCGGCTGTATTACAAGACCGGAAAATTATCCGTCGCTACACCAGAACGGCACGATCATTTGGCTGCAACGGGAGCTGACGCTGCTTCCCACCGAAGGCCGCCCGCTTTCACGCAAAGGTATGCTGCAGCAAATGTACGAAGTCAGAAAACCACTGTATTCAGCCTTCGCCGATCTGTGTATCCGTAACGATACAGAGGAAGGCGCTGTTGTAAATGCGATCATCGAGGCGCTTAGTTTGGAGGTTTAGATGAAAATACTTGTAATTAACGGTCCAAATATCAATATGCTGGGTATCCGGGAGCCCGGTATTTACGGCAAACAGACCTTTGCCGACCTGTTACAGCTGCTGGAAACCACCGCAAGAGAGCTTGATATCGAAATTGAACAGTACCAGTCCAATCACGAAGGTGATCTTGTGGATAAGATCCAGTCCGCCTATGGCTGCGTTGACGGTATCGTTATTAACCCCGCTGCTTACACCCATACCTCTGTAGCCATTCTTGACGCACTGAAAGCCGTTGCCATCCCGGCTGTGGAGGTCCATATATCCGATGTAGATTCCCGGGAACCCTTCCGCCAGATCTCTTACGCCGGGCTTGCCTGTGTGAAGACCATCAAGGGTCAAGGATTGGACGGCTACAGGCAGGCGGTCCTGCACCTAATAAATAATTATCCTGTACCGTAATCGGTACAGGATTTTTACATGATATAGTTGAGTGTACAGGCGCTGTGAGATACAGAGCTGTCTGCATACACTGCATGCTCCAGGATCCTTGTAAAGCCGCAAGCCCGGTGGACTGCAAGGGATGCTGTATTACGCTTATCCACATGGGAATATACGCGAACGCTTCCCTGCTCACTAAGATACCCTAACACCGCATCCACAAGCATCTTAGCATAGCCCTTCCTTCGGGCATCCGGTGCCGTCTCCAGCCCCGCAAGGAGCAGACCATCCTGATACGGCTCTAATCGCAATGCAGCTTTATACACGCCTTCCACCGCCCACACAGCGCATAGCGAACGCTTATCCTCCAGGAACAGCTTCAGATATGCATAAAAGTCTTGCTCTGCATACACCAGCTGAATATTGGCATCCAGTTCTGGGTAATCCCGCGCACCGTTTTCTGTATTGCTTTGGAGATACACTTCCTTCAGCTGTGCAATATTGATCTGGGAAAGCTCGCGAATTATCTGTAACATTTGATCACCCCGGACAAAAAGCAGGAGGATTTCCTGCACGCGTCATTTTTCGACAGCTTTCTTTTCAAATTACGCCCAATTGGTCTCTGGTTTGCAAAAAACAGAGTTACCATAACTAAAAATAATCGGAGTATACAAGAACTTATTCACACAATCCACAGGTTTTTCCACAGACTTGGCTTAATTTTCTATTTGTCGAAATTTGCAAAACTTTGCGGATAATGATGTTTTTCAAACTTTTTCAATAATATCCCCTCAAAAAAAGCAGTTTACATAAAGAATTTTGGGAATATTTGCATGAATAATCGCAAGCAAAACGGAAAGTGCAGGAGAAACGAATATCTCCTGCATTTTCTTATAGCGCCTCGCCTAAGATCGACTTGGTCGCGTATGCGTTCAGTGACATATCCGCCGTATTTTCCGCCAGATACTCATAATATCCCTGGGCACCAATCATCGCAGCATTGTCACCACAAAGTGACAAAGGCGGCATATACACACAGGCACCGAGTCTGTCCGCAGCTGTCTGAATATCCCGGCGGATCCTGGAATTTGCTGCCACGCCCCCTGCTACCGCGAGCTTTTTATAGCCTGTCTGCTCCAATGCCTGCATGGTCCTGGGAACCAGCGTATCAGAAACAGCAGCGGAAAAGGAGGCACAAAAGCTGTTAACATCCAACGCCTCACCCACCTGCTGGGCATGGTGAATCAGATTCAGCGCCGCGGTCTTCAGCCCGGAAAAGCTCATATCATAGGGATTCTGTCCTGCCTTGGCACGGGGAAGGGTATATTTCTCTTCTTCCCCAAGCTGTGCTGCCTTGTCAAGCGCCGCACCTCCCGGATACGGCATTCCCAGCACACGGGCGACCTTATCGAAGCATTCTCCTGCCGCATCGTCAAGGGTGCCGCCCAGAATTTGCATATGGGTATAATCCTTTACATCCACGATCATAGTATGACCGCCGGAGACTACCAGACACAGAAACGGCGGTTCAAGCTCCGGGTATGCCAGATAATTCGCGGCAATATGCCCACGGATATGATGCACCGGGATCAGCGGTTTATTAAGCGCCAGTGCTGCTGCCTTGGCAAAATTTACACCTACCAGCACAGCACCGATCAGCCCCGGAGCGTAGGTAACAGCAATGCCATCAATGTCCGCCCGGGTCAAATTCGCTGTTTTAAGTGCCTGTTCAGCCAGTCCGTAGACGGCCTCGATATGCTTTCTGGAAGCGATCTCCGGTACTACACCGCCATAGATGCGGTGCAACTCCACCTGAGAGGCAATGCAATCTGTCAAAACACGCCTGCCATCGGCTACGATCGCTACTGCCGTTTCGTCGCAGGAGGACTCTACTGCCAGAATATTCATACCTCCCACTCCTTTCTGAGGATCAATGCGTCCTCCCTGGGATCAGAATAGTATTTGGGTCTGCGCCCTACCTGGCAAAAGCCAAGATGATCATATAAGGCGATCGCCGCTGTGTTGGATTCGCGTACCTCAAGAGTCAGGCAATAAACGCCTTTACCGCGCAGGGCATCCACGAGCTGTTTTATTAGCTGTGTTGCCACACCTTTGCGTCTGTAAGCTGGTAATACTGCCAAATTCATCATATCCGCCTCTCCCAGAACGGACTGAGAGCCGACATAGCCGGCAACCTGCTGTCCGTCCAGCGCAACCAGCCACAAAGACAGCGGATTGGTCAGTTCGTGCTTTATGGAATTCTCACTCCAGGGCGCACTGAAACACTGCTGCTCCAGCTTGGCGATCTGGGCTGTATGCGCCTGAGTCATCTGTATATATTCCATCACTTTGCCTCGTACCAGCTTTTACCGTATTTCGCCTCTGCAAGCAGCGGCACCTCCAACTGGGCGATCTGCTGCATTTCCCGGCTGACAAGCTCTGCAACACCTTCTGCAATTTGCTCCGGGCATTCCACAATCAGTTCGTCATGGACCTGCAAAAGGAGTTTTGCCTCAGGGTATTGCTCCGAAAGTGCTTTGTCCACCCGGATCATGGCAAGTTTGATAAGATCCGCAGCTGTGCCCTGAATGGGCGTATTAAGCGCAACACGCTCCGCGCCCTGACGAATATTGAAATTAGTACTCTTCAGCTCCGGGATATGGCGCCGGCGACCGTAAAGTGTCTGGGTGTAGCCGGTTTGCTTCGCATCTTCAACAACCTGGCGCATATATGCTTGCACGCCCCGGTAATTGTTAAGATAATTTTCAATATACGCCTTTGCCTCATACCGGCTGACTCCAATGTCATCTGCAAGGGAAAATTCAGATATGCCATACACAATACCGAAATTAACTGCCTTTGCATGGCGACGCTGCAGTGGCGTGACCGCATCCGGCTCTACGCCAAACACCTGGGACGCCGTTACAGTATGGATATCCATACCACTGGCAAATGCCTGCTGCATAGCAGTATCGTGGGCGATGTGCGCGAGCACCCGCAGCTCGATCTGACTATAATCCGCATCCACAAGCACATGTCCCGGCTTGGGTATAAACATCTTCCGAATCTCAGCACCCAGATCTGTACGGACGGGAATATTTTGCAAATTCGGTTCTGTCGAGGAGAGCCGTCCCGTTGCAGTCACCAGATTCTGGAAGGTGGTGCGAATACGCCCGTCCGGACCGATGACTTTCATCAGTCCATCGGCGTATGTGGATTTAAGCTTTGTCAGCATCCGGTAATCCATGATCGCCGGTATGATCGGATGCTTGTTTTTCAGCTTCTCCAGCACCTCTGCATTGGTGGAGTATCCGGTTTTGGTTTTCTTCACCGGCGGAAGACCCAGCTTTTCAAACAGAAGATCCCCCAGCTGCTTAGGTGAATTGATGTTAAATGGTTCTTCAGAATAAGCGAAGATCGTCTTCTCACAATCATCGATTCTCCGGGACAGCATCGTGCCGAATTGCTCCAGCTGTTCCCTGTCGATGGCAACACCTTCACACTCCATCCGATACAGAACTGCGCACAAAGGCAGCTCAATATCATAATACAACGGCATCATTTGCAGCTTTTCCAGCTGGTCCTCCAGTACAGGATGCAGATTCCACAGCGCCTGGGCGCAGGCAGCAGCATCCCCGTCGTCAACACACAATCCCAGAAAATTCGTCGCCAGCTTTGACACCGGATAATCCGACTGGGATGGGTTAAGATCGTAAGCCGCAAGGGCTGTATCAAAGACAAAGCTGCCATGGGGCAATCCCATTTCGTCCAATCTATGAAGGGTGGATTTAAGGTCATGACTGACCGCAGCTGCATCAGAGGAAAGAAGCGGTACCAGGTCCTGTGCTTCCAAAGGTGTGATCACACAGACGCCTCCCTGCCAAGCAACCGCTACAGAGCTGTCCGGGGCAATATAAAGGGCATACCGGTCACACCTTCCCGGCAGCTGTGACACCTGTGGCAGGCAGTCACATTGGGGCTTGACCCGGGGATCGGAACTTTCCTGCTCCGCACCATGCAGACCGTATCTGTCGATCAGCCGCACAAACTCCAGCTTTACAAACTGCTGATACAGTTCTGCGCGGTTCGGCGGCTGAATAATCGCATCTCTCGGCTCAAAATCAATAGGGGCATTGGTGCGAATAGTCGCCAGATCATAGGAAAGATAGGCGCTTTCCCTGCCTGCTTCCAGCTTTTCACGCAGCTTCGGACGAATCGTCTCATCCTGGAGATTCTCATAAACACCGTCCAGAGAACCGAATTTCAGCAGCAGTTCTGTTGCGGTTTTCGGTCCAACACCGGCTACACCGGGGATATTGTCCGAGCTGTCACCCATCAAAGCCTTCAGATCGACCATTTTTTTCGGCAAAAAGCCGTATTCTTCCCGGAATTTTTCCACATCGTACAACGTAGCTGTGGTTTGCCCGGACTTTGAGATAACAAGCTTCACATGGACATTCTCATCGATCAGCTGCAGACTGTCCCGGTCACCGGTGGCTATGACACATTCCCAGCCGTTATTGCTGCAGATCCTGCCGACAGTGCCGATCACATCATCCGCTTCCCAGCCTTGGCATTCATAAATAGGAATATTCATCGCCTGCAGTACCTGCTTCATAACAGGCATCTGCTGAGCAAGCTCCTCCGGCATAGCATGGCGGGTCGCCTTATATCCGTCATACTGTTTATGCCGGAAGGTCGGTCCGTGCAGATCAAAGGCAACACAAACCGCCTCCGGCTGCTCTTCCCTTTCCCGCTTCTCCAGAATATTCAAAAATCCGTAAATAGCATGGGTATATAAGCCATCGCGGGTGGTCAGCGGACGGACACCGTAAAAAGCCCGGTTGATCACGCTGTTGCCATCCAGTATCAAAAGCTTCATACTTTTCTCCACTTCGCACCCTGGGGGGTGTCAATGATCTCAATGCCTCTTGCTTTCAGTTCATCCCGGATGCGATCTGCCTCTGCATAATTTTTCGCCTTTTTTGCGTCGGTACGCGCCTGGACCAGGGCATCGATCTCCGGATCGGCAGAGGCTGCTGCCTGAGCTGCCTCCTTTTCCCGGAGGTTCTGTGCCGCACGGATAAGGTTCAGACTTAGCACGCTGTCAAAGTCCTTCAAGGCGGCAAGCTTTGTTGCGTCAGTGGTTTTCGCCTTCAGTACATCATAGACAGCGGTAACAGCCACAGAAGTATTCAGATCAGCATTGAGCGCATTTACAAAGCGCTCCTTCAGCGCTGTCAGTGCCTGGGCATCCACATCACCGCCATCATTGAGAGATGCGATCTTTGCGATCAGTTTTTGGTACGCAACCGCCGCATTGTCAAGATTTTCCCAGCTGAATACAAGGTTTCTGCGGTAATGGCTCTGCAGACAGAAGAACCTATACGCCATCGGGTCGTAACCCTTCTGCTCCAAAAGGCTTACCGTAAGAAATTCGCCTTTAGATTTGGACATTTTTCCGCTGTCAGTATTCAGATGATGCACATGGAACCAGTAATTGCACCACTTGTGTCCGAGATAGCTTTCAGACTGGGCGATCTCATTGGTGTGGTGCGGGAAAGCATTATCGATACCGCCACAGTGGATATCCAGATCTTCACCCAGATATTTCATAGAAATACCGGAGCATTCGATATGCCAGCCGGGATAACCGACTCCCCAGGGAGAATCCCACTTGAGCGCCTGATCCTCAAATTTGGATTTAGTAAACCACAGGACAAAATCGTTCTTGTTGCGCTTGTTGGTATCCTCCTCCACGCCTTCCCGGACACCGATGGCAAGATCCTCCTCGTCGTGGTCATTGAAAACATAGTACTTTTCCAGCTTGGAGGTGTCAAAATACACATTACCCCCGGCAACATAGGCAAAGCCCTTATCCAGCAGACCCTGTACGATCTGGATAAACTCCGGGATACAGCCCGTCGCCGGCTGAATAATATCGGGCTTTTTAATATTCAGCTTCTCACAGTCTGCAAAGAACGCATCGGTATAATATTGGGCGATCTCCATGACAGACTTATTTTCCCGCTTGGCTCCCTTGAGCATCTTATCCTCACCGGTATCGGCATCGGATGCCAGATGTCCAACATCGGTAATATTCATGACACGCTTCACATTATACCCTGCATAGCGCAGCGCCTTCTCAAGCACATCCTCCATGATGTAGGTTCGCAGATTGCCGATATGCGCAAAGTGATAAACCGTAGGTCCGCAGGTATACATCTTGACGACCTCCGGAGAATTGGGCTGAAACAGTTCCATTTTATGGGATAAAGAGTTATAAAGATACATACACGTTCCTCCTGACGATATAAAAAACGCCCCCTGTGTCCAGACACAAGAGGCGGGTCATACAACTCGCGGTTCCACTCTCATTTTTCACTCAAAAGTATATTCGCTCCCGGACGCACATTCACGCTCCGACACCACCCGGGCTCACAGCCACCGACCCGGATTCTCTGGAGGATAAAGACCGCTACTATTTCCGTTCACAGCGATATTTTATTTTTGTTATTTTAACATTTTGCTATAGCCTTGTCAAGTTTTGCCTGTGTCGAATTATCCCGATCGCCGTTGCCAGAAATCCCTTTTTGTGGTATAATCGTTAAAACGCAGATGTGAGGAGCACTTACCATGAAAAAAGCTTTTATCGCCCTTTTGGCAGCATATCTTCTTTTCGCGTTTACCGGATGTGCGGAAAAGGAAATGCAAGAACCTTACGCTTCAACCAGCTCCACAACCGCCACCACAACACAGAACACGGTGGACACCCAGAATGTCTCTGTTTCACTGCCTATGGTTTCCGTAAGTCTTCCGGTGATCTCAGAATCGGAAAAAGCACAGGATGGTACTGTGCTCTTCAGCTACATCCGCCAGAATATTTCTCTGATCGTTCCGGAGCCGGAGGTAGCTGACAAGATCATCGTAGATTTTCTAAATCGGACGGATATTCATGACACTGCCGCATCCTTTCGCGACCAGGCGCAAAGCGCCTATACTGCCTCCACCGCCTACTGGACTCCCTATCTGGTCCAGATCCTATATCAGCCTATGCGCATCGACAGCGGTGTTATTAGTATGTACGGTGGGTACAGTTCTTATAACGGTGCCTCCCATGCAGAAACAGTCTATCAGTCTGTCAGCTACGATCTCGTCACCGGAGAAGCTCTCACCCTGGAAGATATCCTCACCGCTGACGCAGACAAGCAAACCCTATGCCAGTATGTTTTAGACGCATTGAAGGAAATATCCGACAATACAACCCTTTACGAGGGCTATGAAAGTACCGTCAAGGAGCGTTTTGGAAACGGGTTTTTACAGCAGACAGACTGGTATTTCTCCGGCACGGGTCTGTGTTTCTTCTTTTCCCCTTACGAGATCGGTCCTTATTCCTCAGGAGATATCGTGGCGGAGGTTTCCTATGAAAAGCTGCCCGGTATTTTAGCGGATGCCTACTTCCCAGCTGAGCGTGAAAATGTCAGCGGCAGCGTCAATTGTGAAGCATTTGATAAAAAGGATCTGGACAAGTACCGGCAGTTTGCTGAAATCGTCCTGCATGAAGACGGACAGAAGGTTTTGCTCTACCCGGAAAATGCCGTATACGATATCCGGCTGGAGATCGGCTCCTGGTCTGCTGACGGTTCTGTATTCACGCCGGAGCATACCATCCTTGCAGCACACGCCCTGACGCCTGGAGACGGCATCATGGTGCAATGGGATTCCTTCGGCACGATTCCCGTGCTGCGGTTATCCTACACCACAGATAACAGGACTGTTTACCGCTATATTACCAGCGACGGGTGTCTGTCCGAATCCTGACTTTTTCCAAAGCCTGACCTCTTAGGGTCAGGCTTTTTTCTGTACTGCTCTGTCAGCCGTGCAAGCTCCGGACTTAGCCACGCAAGGGCGATCAAATTAGGAATTGCCATCAAACCATTAACCGTTTCCGACAGCATCCAAACTGTTGCTGTACCCAGAACAGACCCCAAAATTACCGTACTTGCCTGCAGATAAACAAAACGCCTCCATGCATTCTCACCAAACAAAAACTGCGCACAACGGGCGCCGTACAGCCCCCACCCCAGAACTGTTGCAATGGCAAAGCAGCACAGAGCAAGCGCAATGGGGATATTCACCCAATCCCCGCATACGGCACTAAACGCCTGGGCTGTCAACTGCATGCCGGCGTCCGTTCCGTAGGGAATCTCCACGCCGCTGCACAAGATCACCAAGGCTGTCATGGTGCAGATAACGATCGTATCCAGAAATACCTCCATAATGCCCATAAGCCCCTGGTCCACAGGATGCTTCACCTGCGCTGCACCGTGGGCGATGGATGCTGTTCCCATTCCCGCTTCGTTGGTGAACACACCTCTTGACGCGCCGACCCGCAGAGCACGGAAGGCTGAGCCCAGTATACCGCCGGTCACAGCCTTGGGCGAAAATGCTCCCTGAAGGATCGCATTAAGTGCTGCCGGTATTGCCTCTGCACGCAATAGCAATACGGCGATCCCCAACAGAAGATAGCCACCTGCTGCCAGAGGTACCAGCTTTTCCGCAACAGAACCGATTCTCCTTGCCCCACCCAGGAGCATAAAGGTTATCAGTACCGCAAGTCCAACTCCCATTGCAAGGTCACCGAACGCCGTCTGTCGTCCACCAAAGGCAGTGATCGCACTGTTTACACCGCCGATAAGCGCATTGATCTGGGTGGCATTTCCAACCCCAAAGGATGCAACCACTCCAAAAAAACAATAGACGGATGCCAACCATTTCCACTTACTTCCCAGTCCCAGACCGATCATGTACATAGGACCGCCGACATATTCCCCATCTGCGTTTTTGACACGGTAGCGGACTGCCAGTGTTGCTTCGGCAAACTTGGTCGCCATGCCCAGCACACCACAAACCCACATCCAGAAGATGGCACCGGGACCGCCAATGGCGATCGCTCCGGCAACACCCGCAATATTCCCTGTTCCCACTGTGGCAGCAAGAGCTGTGCACAGCGCCCGGTAACCAGAGACGCCGTCTTTCTTGTCCTTTTTCCGAAACTGGTTTATAAAGGATCGCAGCGCCTTTGGAAACAGCGTAAACTGGGCAAACCGAGTTCGAATGCTCAGATAGATACCCACACCTACGATCAATACCAGCGCCGGTGCGCCCCAAATAAAGTCATTGACTGTTTCCAATAATCTGATCATACGCCCTCCAAACCGCAAAAAGCAGTTCCTCAGCGAGGAACTGCTTTTGTACTATTCCCATTTTGCCCAGACCTCCGGGCAGTAGCCGACCGTCACTTGTTTGCCGTTGCGCACGATGGGCGTGCGCATCAGGGACGGCTCGTCAAATACCTTGTCTTCCTTTGCCCGGGCATCGTCCATGTACTTCATAAGGGTAATATCCTGTGACTTCCCTTCCCAGTCGATCAATTGGTCTATGCCACCGACCCCTCTGAGTACCGCGTCAAACTCCTTACCGGAAAGACCGTAGCGAAGCAGGTCCACATACTGATACTTTATGCGGCGCTCCTTGAAATATCGCTCCGCCTTTTTTGTATCGAAGCATTTGCTCCGCCCAAAAATCTGAATATTCAATAGGTTACCTCCATCAGACAAAGCCCGCACGCCGGAACTGCAGGACCTGCTTCCGCCCGCTTACCGCCGAAAAGTGCCGGGATCGTATCTGCATCCCTTTCCCCTGCACCGACCTCCAGCAGCGTACCAACCATAATACGCACCATGTGCTGCAAAAAGCCGTTTCCGGTAACTGTAAACCGGAGCTCATTTTCCAGCTGGTCGATCCGGAAGTCCGTAATTACGCGCACAGTCGATTTCTTCATTCTGGGATTTGAGCAGAAGGCAGAAAAATCATGTGTTCCGATAAAACCGGCAGCTGCATAGCGCATCCGTTCAACATCCAATTTTCCGGCATATGTGTAGACATATTTTCTGTCAAATACACATGGCGTTTCGCTGTTCCACAGTCGGTAGCAGTAGGTCTTGGTTTTTGCGTTGAGCCGGGCATGAAACCGTTCAGACACGCTCCTGCAGGCATATATACCGATGTCCTCCGGCAAATACCTGCGCAATCCACGCAAAATTTCCTCACAGGACATGCTGCTTTGACAGTGGAAATTAACTACCTGCCTCCAGGCGTGTGTGCCGGCATCGGTACGACCGCTGCCGCAGACCTCAATTTCCTCGTCTAGCAACCGGGAAAGTGTATCCTCCAGCTTTCCCTGGATGGTGTTGTCACCGGTCTTAAGACGCTGCCAGCCCTTGTATTTTGTTCCGTCATAGCAAATATCAAGCCGCAGATTTCTCATGTTCCGCAAGCTCCTCTCTTGCCTCCTTCTCGCTGTCCGCAGAAAACAGGAAGGCACCCTCCATATCATAAACCTGAATATGTCCGTGTACATTGCATATGGTATACATCGCCATCACCCTTTCAGTCTTTATGGCAACAATATACCGCACTTACTGTACAATAAAACGGACTTTATTCAACAACCTCGTAGCCAGCTTCGGTGATCGCCTTTTTCAGCTGCTCCACCGGTGCGTTCCCGGTCACTGTGACCTGCTTCGCCTCCAGATCTACCACCGCATCTTCTGCGCCGGCTACTGCCTTACACGCGCTCTCCACCCGTGCCTTGCAGTGGGGACACATCATACCTTCTACCTTGATAACCGTTTGCATTATATTTTCCTCCTTGCGAATTTTTTCCTCTGCGGGAACTACTCCTGCCGTCTTAGGCTTAAAAAGCCGCAACCGCAATGCGTTCGTAACAACAAACACAGAACTAAGGCTCATTGCCGCTGCACCCAGCATAGGGCTCAGCTGAATGCCGAAAGCAGGATATAAAACCCCTGCAGCAATGGGTATGCCCAGGCTGTTATAGAAGAATGCCCAAAAAAGATTTTGGCGGATATTCCGAATCGTCGCCTTGCTCAGCTCAATGGCACGGCAGACACCTGTCAGCGAGCTGTTCATCAGAACGATATCTGCTGACTCGATCGCGATCTGGGTCCCTGCGCCGATCGCCATACCAACATCTGCTGTCACCAATGCAGGCGCATCGTTAATACCGTCACCCACCATCAAGACATTTCGTCCCTGGGCGCGCAGGCTTTCGATAGCCGCTGCCTTGTCGCCCGGCAGAACATCGGAAATCACATGGTGTATCCCTGCGGTTTCCGCGATAGCTCCGGCTGTTACCCTATTATCACCTGTAAGCATCACCACATCAAGCTGCAGCCTGTGCATAGCATCCACCGCTTCCCGGGAATCCGCTTTGAGTACATCCGCTGCCGCAATGGCGCCCAAAAAACGCTGCATGTCGGTAAAATAGAGCAACGTCTTTCCTTGCTGTGCCAGCTCCGGGTATTGCGGGACTGTAACACCCAGCTCCTCCATCAGGCGGCGGTTGCCGCCATAATACTGCACACCGTCTATTTTGGCACAAACACCCCGTCCGGGCAAGGTCTCGAAATCCTCCGCAGCCGGATAAGCTGCCGCACCGTTTTTCTCCATGATCGCTGTGGCAAAGGGATGCTCCGACTTTGTCTCCAGAGCTGCCGCAATGCGCAGCAGCTGTTTTTCATCCATTTCTCCGGGGAGAATATCTGTGACAGCAGGCTTTCCGGTGGTCAGCGTGCCAGTCTTATCCACCACAACCGTGTTGACTCTGTGGAGATTTTCCAGAGCTTCCGCATTCTTGAACAGAACACCCATTCTTGCACCCGTACCGGTACCGACCATGATCGCTACCGGAGTTGCCAGACCCAAGGCGCAGGGACAGGATATGACCAGTACCGCTATGGCTGACGTAAGCGCAAACTCCAGCGTCTGCCCTGCCAGCATCCATACCGCAAAGGCAACCGCCGCGATCGTCATGACCACAGGTACAAATACCCCTGCGATCTTATCTGCCAGACGGGCAATGGGTGCCTTTGAGCCTCCTGCCTCCTCTACCATGCGGATGACCTGAGAGAGGGTTGTATCCTCCCCTACTTTATCTGTACGCAGTTCCAGATAGCCCTCGGTATTGATCGTGGATGCTGCCACTGTATCCCCCACTGCCTTTTCAACCGGCAGACTTTCACCGGTCAGGGCGCTTTGATCCACAGCAGCACGCCCGGTCAGCACCGTTCCGTCAACCGGAATACTGGAACCGGCACGAACGATCACCACATCTCCAACACGGACCTCCTCGATCGGGATCTCTCTTTGGTTCCCGTCGTCGTCCCGAACGATCGCAGTCTTTGGGCTCAGGTCCATCAGCTGGCGTATTGCATCCCCGGTCTTTCCTTTGGCTCTTGTTTCCAGGAATTTTCCCAGCGTTATCAGCGTAAGGATCATTGCAGCAGATTCAAAATACAGGTTTTCACTATACAGCCGCACCGTTTCCCAATCATTATGTCCCATGCCATACGCCATACGCAGCAACGCTACAACACCATAGACCAGTGCTGCACCGGAACCCACAGCGATCAGCGAATCCATATTGGGTGCACGGTTTACAAGCGCCTTAAATCCCCTTGTGTAGTACACGCGGTTGAGGACCACCACAGGCAGCGTCAGAAAAAGCTGCACCAGCGCTGCCACCAGCGCGTTTTCAATTCCGTGATACCACCCGGGTACAGGCAAACCTACCATATGCCCCATAGTAAAGTACATAAGGACCAGGAGAAAAACCGCGGACACAATAATTCTTTTCTTCATTTCCTGAAGTCCGCTATCCACCTTTTTTTCCGTTTTTTTCTTCCCCTGCTCCGAAGCGCCGTAGCCCGCAGCGGTGACTGCTTCAATGATCGCCGCAGCAGTCACCTCACCGTCAGTCTCCACGGTCATCGTGCCAGCCAACAGATTGACATCTGCCTTCTGTACGCCGGCAACCTGACCTGTCACCTTCTCCACCCGGGCAGAGCAGGCAGCACAGGTCATCCCAGTAATATTAAATTTTAATACCATATTTTATCACCTGTTCGTTTTATTGACACTTATCGGCTTTTATGCTACTATTTTAGCATAGGATGCAAAAAATACAAGTATGTACATTTTTGTTCCATACTATCCTTTTGGGTACTAGGGAGGTGTTTTCATGGGTAATGGCAACCACTGTCCGGTTGAGACCACATTGGACTTGATTGGCGGCAAATACAAAGCGTTGATCCTCTGGCATTTGTCGGAAGGCACTCTGCGTTTTTCCCAGCTGCGCAAGGCGATCAGCAGCGCAACGCCAAAAATGCTTACCCAACAGCTTCGGGAGCTGGAAGCACAATCGCTGATCCACAGGGAGGTTTTCCCGGTGATCCCACCCCGGGTAGAATATTCTCTGACTGAACTGGGCAAAAGTCTGATGCCTGTCCTGATCGCAATGCGTGACTGGGGCTCGGGTTATCTGCAAAGCAAAAATATAGAACCAAACTGTTTTATGATGAGCAAAATTGCCACAAACCAGTCTAACTGAACTTTATATAAGGAGAAATACATTATGAGAATCAAAATTCTTTCCGACAGCACCTGCGACCTGTCCGCCGAACTTCTGGAAAAGTACAACATTACACTCGTTCCCCTCACAATTATTAAGAACGGCGAAGCATTTTCTGACGGTGTGACCATCACCCCCGCAGATATCTTTGCCCATGTTGCTGCCGGTGGCGACCTGTGTACCACCACCGCCTTAAATATGGACGAGTATTCAAAATATTTTGAGGAATATTCAAAAGAATACGACGGTGTGCTGCATATCAATATTGGCTCCGGTTTCTCCTCCTGCTATCAGAACGCAAGATTGGCGGCTGAAGAGTTTGATAATGTCCGCGTTATTGATTCCATGAACCTGTCTACCGGTCAGGGACTGGTGGTGCTCAAGGCATGTGAACTGGCACAGACCTGTGAAAGCCTGGATGCGCTGCACGCGCAGGTTCAGGCATTTACCTCCCGGGTAGAAGCCAGCTTCCTGCTTGACCAGCTCGCTTATATGGTCAAGGGCGGCCGCTGCTCCTCTGCCGCAGCGCTGGGTGCAAACCTTTTGAATTTGAAGCCCTGTATCGAGGTCAGAGACGGAAAAATGTCCGTAGTAAAGAAATACAGAGGCAACTACGCAAAGTGCCTTGCAAACTATGTTAAGGACCGCATAAGTGACCGGGAGGATCTGGAACGGGATACTCTGTTCGTGACCCGTACACCTGTAACTGATGATTGCCTGGAAGCAGTCAAAAATGCTGTTGACGCTTACGCAAACTTTGAAAACATTTATTGGACCGAGGCTGGCTGCACCATTTCCTGCCACTGTGGTCCCGGCACGCTGGGTGTCCTGTTTGTCCGTAAGTAAGTATCTATGGACTACAATATTTTACTGGATGTAACCACACAGATCGGGTACCGTCTCGCTATGAGTGGCGCGGAGACCTTTCGGGTGGAGGAAAGTATCCGCCGCATAATGGATGCCTACGGAATCAAGTCCGAGGTCTTTGCCATCCCCAATTGCCTGATCGTCAGCATACAAACGGCGCAGGGCGAGCCTATGACCCGTATGCGGCGGATCGGTCATCATGGAAATGATCTGGACTGTGTAGAAAAATACAACGCGCTGAGCCGCAGGATCTGCCGGGAACAACCACACCCGGCGCAGGCTGCCCAGTGGTTGCAGGAAACAAACGCACTATGTAAGCATTACCCGGTATGGTCAGAGCTGCTCGGTGGTTTTTTGGGCGCCGGCGGTTTCTCCATCCTCTTTGGAGGTGGATTGAATGAAAGCCTCTGTGCAGGCATCTGCGGCATTGCCGCATGTGCTGTAAACCGGTTCATGGACAGCATGAAGGTCAATCCTTTTTTTCGCACTATTGCTTCGTCTTTCCTGACAGCACTGCTTGCCTACTTTGCCGGAGCATTCAACCTCTGCAGTAGAACAGATGCGGTGGTTATTGGCACACTGATGATCCTGCTTCCGGGCTTAGTCTTCACCAACGCTATGCGCGATATCATCTACGGCGATACCAATTCCGGCATAAACCGCATCGTTCAGGTGCTTTTGACCGCTGCTGCGATAGCACTCGGCACCGGCGCTGCCTGGAGCTTGGCAGAAACGCTTTTCGGCATCACTACCAGCGCAGCAGTTATCTCTCACTCTCTCTGGGCAGAAGCAGCTGCGTGTCTGGTCTGCTGTACCGGCTTTACTGTTCTTTTTAACATCCACGGTCAAGGCAGCATTCTTTGTGCTCTGGGTGGAATGCTCACCTGGGTAGCATATCGGTTAATTCTACAGCTGTGCGGTAATGATATCACTGCATACTTTTTTGCCACTATGATCGCCGCCTCGTATTCTGAGACAATGGCACGGGTTCGTAAGTATCCTGCCCTGTCGTATCTTCTTATCTCTATATTTCCCTTGCTGCCTGGTGCCGGTGTTTATTACACCACCAGTCACATCATTCACGGCAATATGGAAAGCTTTGTCTCAGAAGGTTTGCACACGGTCTGTATCGCAGGTGTTATGGCTGTTGGCATCCTGCTAATCTCCACATTATTCCGGCTTAAAAGCGTCTGGCTGCAAAGAAAATGCGCATAAAAATTCCCGGGAAAATTCCCGGGAATTTTTCATTACTTATCCATGTTCTTTTTTGCCTTCTTAGCAGCCTTCGCCTTCGCCTTTGCCTCTGCTGCCTTCTGGGCTTCTTCCTTAGCCGCAGCTGCAGCGGTGTCATTGGTAGAAAGTGCCCACTTCTGGAACTCGATACGGACCTGGTCAGCACCGGTCTCAATGACAAACTTGTCCTCCTTGACGCTGACGACCTTACCGGTAATTCCACCGATGGTGGTGATCTCGTCACCGGGCTTCAGCGCAGAACGCAGCTGCTCCGCTTCCTTCTTACGCTTATTCTCAGGACGGATCAGCATGAAATAAAATACACCGACCATCACCAGCAGCATGACAATGGTAGAGGTCATGCTGGTGCCGGGATTCGCTGCAGATTCCAGGAAATGTATCATAGGTAATGCTCCTTTGTTTTATTGTATTTACCTGACTATTATACCATTCATTGGGTAAAAAGCAAGGGTATTTTAGATCCTGCGGCTTAACTTTTCAGAATGTTCACATCTAAACGCCTCGAATGTCCCGTTATCCAGCGCCAGCCGTATCTTTTCCATGAGTTTATTGTAAAAATACAGGTTGTGCATCACCGAAAGGCGCATAGCAAGCATCTCCTCTGCCGCAAACAGATGCCGTATATAAGCTCTGGAATACCGCCGGCATACCGGGCAGTCACATTGGGGGTCAATTGGCTGCAGGTCTTTCTGATATTTCGCATTTTTCAGATTGATCGCACCTTCCCATGTAAAGTGCCTTGCATGACGGGCATTTCTTGCCGGCATGACGCAGTCAAAGAAATCCACGCCTCTGGCGACTGCCTCGATAATATTGGTCGGTGTGCCCACGCCCATAAGGTAGCGTGTCTTATGAGCAGGCATATGCGGCTCCACTGCCTCAATAATATCATACATCTGCTGGGCCGTTTCACCAACAGCAAGACCGCCGATGGCGTAGCCGGGCAAGTCCAGGTCCGCGATGCGCTTCATATGGTCCACGCGGATATCCGCATAGGTGCCGCCCTGATTGATGCCCCATAGCATCTGTTGGGGATTCACCGTATCCGGCAAGGCGTTAAGCCGGGCATTTTCCGCCTTACATCGCTGAAGCCAGCGATAGGTGCGGTCAACGCTTTGTTTGACATAGTCCTTTGGCGCAGGATTTTCAATGCACTCGTCAAACGCCATGCAGATATCTGAGCCCAGATTGGACTGAATCTGCATACTCTCCTCGGGACCCATAAATATCTTATGTCCGTCGATATGGGAGGCAAAGGTCACGCCCTCCTCCTTGATCTTTCGCAGGGATGCAAGGCTGAATACCTGAAAACCACCGGAATCAGTCAGAATTGGACCGTCCCATGTCATAAACTTATGCAGTCCGCCGCATTCCTTCACGATCTGGTCACCGGGGCGTAAATGCAGATGGTAGGTATTGGAAAGCTCCACCTGGCAGCCGATATCCTTAAGATCCTTTGCGCTAAGTGCGCCTTTGATCGCGCCCTGGGTGCCCACATTCATAAACACCGGGGTCTGCACCGTTCCGTGGGCGCAGGTAAATTCGCCCCTGCGTGCCTTTCCTTCCGTTTTTAATACCTGAAACATAGTTATACCTCACCAATATACATCGCATCACCGAAGGAGAAAAAACGGTAGCGCTTCTCAACTGCTTCCCGGTAGGCATCCAGTACCTTTTCCCTTCCGGCAAAAGCCGAAACCAGCATCACCAGCGTACTCTCCGGAAGATGGAAGTTCGTGATCAAAGCATCCATTGCTTTGAAGCGATAACCGGGGTAAATAAAAATATCCGTCCAGCGACTCTTTGCCGCAAAGCTGCCGTCATCATTGACCAGCGATTCTAATGTACGGCAGGAGGTAGTGCCAACACAAACGACACGCCCACCTGTCTTTTTGGTTTCATTGAGGACAGATGCCGTTTCCTCCGTCATCATGCACAGCTCCGCGTGCATATGATGTGCGGTGATCTCATCTGCTTTTACAGGACGGAACGTACCCAAGCCCACATGCAGCGTCACGAAGGCTGTCTTTACACCCTTAGCGCGAATCTGGTCCAACAGATCATTTGTAAAATGCAGACCGGCTGTTGGTGCTGCCGCAGAACCAACAGCCCTGGAATAAACCGTCTGGTAGCGTTCCTGGTCCTGCAGCTCTGCTTTGATATAAGGCGGCAAGGGCATTTTCCCCAAGCGCTCGAGCACCTCAAGGAAGATTCCCTCATAGCAAAACTCCACGATACGGTTACCGTCTTCACATACATCTGTCACAACAGCCGACAGCTCGCCGTTTCCGAAGATCACTTCACTGCCCGGCTGCATTTTTCTTCCAGGCTTGCACAGGCACTCCCACTTTTTCTCCCCCAGGTCGCGCAGCAGCAGCACTTCCACCGCACCGCCTGTGGGTCTGTGCCCCAAAAGCCGCGCGGGCAGAACACGGGAATCATTCATTACCAGGCAATCCCCCGGTTGTAAATAATCAACAATATTATAAAAATGCCGATGTGCGATCTGTCCGCTTTCCCTGTCCAGGACCATAAGCCGGGAAGTGTCCCGCTGCTGCAGGGGCGTCTGGGCGATCAGCTCTTCCGGCAGATCATACCAAAAATCGTGGGTCTTCAAGGGCGCAATCCTCCAATCGCTCACAGGGTTTTTTTACAGTATAGACGATTTTTCTATTTTTTGCAACACGCAAAAAAGGCTTTGACCGCATAGATTGGACTGGAGGTATCAGCTTATGAAAAACATCGTCTTTTCCGGGGTCGGTACTGCCCTGGTTACACCGTTTTTGGATGATAAGATCAATTACCCACTGATGGAGCAGCTGCTTCGCAGACAGATCGATGCCGGTGTAGATGCAGTGATCTTATCCGGAACTACAGGAGAAGCCCCCACCCTTTCGGACCACGAGAAGATCGAACTGTTTAAGCGAGGTAAAGCCTTTGCCGGCAATCACTGCAAGATCATTGCAGGAACAGGCTCTAATTCCACCATGCACGCTGTTACCCTCAGCCGCGCTGCCCAGGAAGTGGGTGCAGATGCACTGTTGGTGGTCGCTCCATACTATAACAAAGGCAATCCGGAAGGGTTATGCGCGCACTTTACAGCCATTGCAGATGCCGTGGACATTCCTGTAATTATATACAATGTTCCCTCCAGGACCGGCGTGGATATTCCTGTTTCCGTATATCAGCAGCTGAGCAACGTACCAAATATTGTCGGCGTGAAAGAGGCAAGTGCAGATATTACAAAGAACGCGCGGACCCTTGCTGCCTGTGGCAGGGAATTTTGCGTGTGGGCAGGCAATGACGACCAGATCGTACCGGTCATCTCCCTGGGCGGACAGGGCGTGATCTCCGTACTTTCCAATATCTGTCCCCGGGAAACAGTCGCTATGACCAATGCTGCTCTTGCCGGTGATTTTGAAACTGCCGGTGCGCTGCAATGCCAGCTTATGGAACTGATCGGACTTCTTTTCTGTGAGGTCAACCCGATCCCTGTAAAATATGCAATGGGCAGCATAGGCTTTGACTGCGGCAGCTGCAGACTTCCGCTGGGGCAGCTCAGCGCAGCACACAAACTGCAGATCGACACATTTCTTCATAAAAAATATGCACCGTAAGGTGCATATTTTTTATGGGCTAAAATCTTCAAAAATAGGCAGCCAGCCTTCGGATACTGCCGTATCAAATTCCTCCCGGTTTTTTACCGTCCAGGTGACACCCTGTACATTCCAGAATTTTCTGCATATCCAGTTGCTGACGGTTTTACGGTCCTTATAGCGATAGGCTACAAAGTCCGGCATAGTGATGAAATTCAGCATCTGGTTTTTTAGCAGAAATTTCAAGACCCAGGAAAGCTTACTGTTCTGTGTTGCAAAATAGTTTTCTGTCAGCTGTCCCCGGAGAACATCCGGTCGGTTTTTTCGCAGCCAGGAAACACATCGCGGGTCAAAGGATTCCATGCAATACGCACCCCGGTAATCCTCCAGCATCCGGCAGGCTGCCTGGCACAGCTGGGCAACATTGTTGTTGACTGCCTTCAGCTCAATGATCAGAGGTGCCTCCCCTGCGAACAGCTCCAGGACCTCCTGCAGCTGAGGAATCGTCTGCTCCGTTTTCTCCAAGCGGTAGTCCTTTAGCTGCTGGGTAGTCAGTTCCTCGACAGTCCCCTGGGCACCGGTAGTACGAAAAAGAAGCGAATCATGAATCACCGCTAAATTCCCGTCTGCCAGCAGGTGGACATCCAGTTCTGCACCGTACCCTGCTGCCTTCGCCCGTCGAAACGCCTCCATGCTGTTTTCCGGTACACCATCACCATGCAGCCCACGGTGGGCATACGCCCAACCCTGGAGCTTACGAAGGTTTTGGTTGCCGGTGCGTCCCATGACGGACAAGACATACAGCGTCAAAAGCAGTATGATTACAGTTATGATAACAGCCACAAGTCTCCCACTTTCTTAATCGTCGATATCCAGTGCTTCCAGTCCTTTTTTACTCTCCGGCTTCGCGTCACCGTGCTTGACCAACGCCATTGTAACAAACGCCAGTCCTGCAAACACCGCTGCGTAGGGAAACAGCACTGTCATGCCAACACCATCCATATCCATCAATAAACCGGACAGCATAGGCGTAACGATCTGCGCAGACATAGAAGCAGTATAATAGAAACCGGTATACTTGCCGATATCGCCGCCACTGCACAGCTCCACGACCATAGGGAAGGAATTGACATTAATAGTCGCCCAGCCGATGCCTGCCAAAGCAAACAGGATGTTCATCACCAGCACAGAGCTTCCTGCACGCATAAAGGAAGCAGCCCCAAAAGCAGCGGACAGCATGATGACACCTGCCATGATTGTCTTTTTACGACCGACCTTGGAGGCGACCATGCCCGCAGGCAGGTAGGCAACGATTGCTGCCGCCTGCGCCAGCAAGAGAGTTGTATTGTAGTCCATATTCAAAATATTGCCCGCATACACGGAATACTTTGAGGTGACTGCATTGTAGCCAAAATACCACAGAGCAATGGATGCCAGAATAAAGATAAGGGATCGCTTTTCCCCGGCAGAAAGCTTGCGCTTTTCCCCTGTCTGCTCCTGCTCCTCCTCAATACCGTATTTCACGCTGTCAGCACGCATCTGCTGCGCCCACTGGGGCTCCCGAACGGTAGCCAGGAAGATCGCCAGCGCACCAAGCATAATGCCCGCGATCACGCCGTAATAAATATAATAATTCATCAGCTGGTTTTTCACCGCAGAGGTAGCAAACACGATACCCAGCACCAGAACCAGTATGCCGCCGGCAGTACCCATCAGATTGATGACGGCATTTGCCTTGCTGCGTAGCGGCTTGACCGTAACATCCGGCATCAGTGCCACCGCAGGGCTGCGGAAAGTCGCCATAGCTACCAGCACGATCAGCAGCAAGGCAACAAACAGAAGCAGTGGCTCGGGATCCTGCGCAGTCTTTTCAGCAGCATACGCCTGCCGGGCAGGTGCTACATAATTGGTATAAGGAGACTCTCCGGTTTCCGCATCAATATAATCGCTGCGGATGGAAGCAAACGCTTCCTTAGAGAAAGTCTCTTTCAGCACAAACTGCTCACCCTCAGGGGTCATAAGCGTCTTATCGCCCTGGGTCTCGTAGATCTCGTAGAGTGCCTTCTCATTATCGATCTGGGAGACTGCCGCTATGTTCGTAAGCTGGGCATCGTCTACAAACGCTAAGCCGATCAATGCCACAGCGGCAATCACCGTACCAATACGGATAAACGGGGTGCGTCTGCCGCTGGGCGATGTGCATTTGTCGGAGATCGCGCCAAACAGCGGCAGCATAAACACCGCCAGAATATTATCCAGCGCCATGATGATACCGGACCAGGTCTGGGACATACCAAACTTATTGGTCAGGATCACAGGAATCGTCGCGTCGTATGCTTGCCAGAAGGCGCTTATGAGAAAAAAGGCAAAGCCCACAAGGATCGTGCGTTTGTAATTGAGCTTCATGTCAGAAATTCCTCGCTTCTTGTATTTTTATCTCTGCTAACATAAATTATACAGTTTTTCCATGAAATGTCTATAGCAAAATCCTAAAGAATAAGCGGCTCATGTGAGCCGCTTTTCTATTATCCGAAGATCGCTTTATGAAAAACCTTTTTGCCTTTGCGGATCTTTACTCCGTCTGCCAGCATCTGTTGGGTAACAGCAAAGGTATGATCCGGCACCTTTTCATCGTTAACAAAAACACCACCCTGCTGCACCAGTCTGCGGGCTTCGCCGTTAGACGCAGCAAGCTTACAGGCAACCATCAGGTTTAGGATTCCGATCTTTCCGTCGGTCAGCTGCTCTGCTGTGATCGCGGTAGTAGGCATATTGGCATCGTCACCGCCGCCAACAAACAGCGCCTTTGCCGCTGCCTGCGCTTTGGCTGCCTCCTCCTCGCCGTGGACAAGCTTTGTCAGCTCAAATGCCAGGATCTCCTTTGCGGTATTGAGCTGTGCGTCCTTCCAGCTATCCATTTCGTCGATCTGCTCCAGAGGCAGGAAGGTCAGCATACGGATGCACTTGAGGACATCCGCATCCTCAACATTGCGCCAGTATTGATAGAAATCATAGGGAGTGGTCTTATTAGGATCCAGCCAGACAGCACCGGAAGCAGTCTTGCCCATCTTCTTGCCCTCTGAATTGAGAAGCAGCGTGATCGTCATCGCGTGGGCATCCTGTCCCAGCTTGCGGCGAATCAGCTCTGTACCGCCCAACATATTGCTCCACTGATCGTTGCCGCCAAACTGCATATTGCAGCCATAGTGCTGATACAGGTGATAGAAGTCATAGGACTGCATGATCATGTAGTTGAACTCCAGGAAAGAAAGACCCTTCTCCATGCGCTGCTTGTAGCACTCTGCCCGAAGCATATTGTTCACGGAGAAGCAGGCACCCACCTCCCGCAGCACATCTACATAGTTCAGATCCAGCAGCCAGTCGGCATTGTTGACCATCTGTGCTTTGCCCTCACCGAATTCAATAAAGCGCTCCATCTGTTTTTTGAAGCAGTCGCAGTTGTGCTGGATGGTCTCCCGGGTCATCATGGAGCGCATATCGGTCCTGCCAGAAGGGTCGCCAATCATAGCGGTACCGCCGCCGATCAGTGCAATAGGCTTGTTTCCTGCCATTTGCAGCCGCTTCATCAGGCACAGCGCCATAAAGTGACCTACATGCAGCGAATCCGCTGTAGGATCAAAACCAATATAGAAGGTTGCCTTTCCATTGTCGATCATTTCGCGAATCTCATCTTCGTTCGTGACCTGCGCGATCAGTCCCCGGGCAACCAATTCATCATACAATTTCATAACTGCTATCCTCCAAAGTCAAGTATTAAGCATTTCTTCCGCACTTTTAAGTGTCGTTTCCGTAATATTCGCACCGCCGATGATTCGGGCGATCTCCCGTTTTCTTCCCTCCAGATCCAGGGGTGCTACAGTGGTATATGTCCTTCCTCCGCGCTCCTCCTTGGCGATCAGCAGGTGGGAACTTGCAAGGGCTGCCAGCTGAGGCAGATGGGTCACACAGAGAACCTGTTTTGTTTTTGCAACGCTGCGCAGCTTTTCCGCTACCTTCTGGGCTGCCCTGCCGGACACGCCGGTATCCACCTCGTCGAATATGAGCGTCGCCACCCGGTCCTGCTCCGCCAGAACATTTTTCATTGCAAGCATGATCCGGGCAAGTTCACCGCCGGAGGCGACCTTGCTCAGCGGCTTCAGCGCCTCACCGGCATTGGCTGACATATAAAACGCCACGCCATCAGCGCCGTTTGAACCCAGGTCAAGCTCCGTAAATTCACAGGAAAACTGGACCCTTGGCATATCCAGCTGTGCAAGCTCTGTAAGGATTCTTTCGGACAGCTGCTGTGCAGCCTGTTCCCGGCTCCAGCGCAGGGCATATGCTGCCTCCCAGGCGATCTTCTCAGCCTTTTCCCGATCTTTTTTTAGACTTCCCAGATGATCATCCGCAAATTCGATCTCATCCAGCTCCTGCTTTGCCCGGTCCAGATACGCAAGGATATCTGCACAGCTGGCGCCGTATTTACGGCGCAGGCGGTGAATCACATCCAGTCTTGCCTCGATCCTCTCCAGTTCATCCGCGGAATAAGAAAGACCGTCCCGGGCATCACGCACCTCTTCAGCAACATCCTGTACCTGGTACATCAGGTCACTGACACGCTCATGAAGGTCTGTATAAGCATCTGTAAACCGGGAAAGCCGGCTCAACTCCCGCTGTGCCTCTGCCAGCAGGGACGCAGCACCATCCGTTTCGTCGCTTCCGTAAAGGCACTCTACCGCGGCATTGATGCCATCACTGAGTTTCTCTGCGTTCTGGAGGATCTTGCGGCGCTGCTCCAAAGCGTCGTCCTCCCCTTCCTCAAGCTCAGCCTTGGAAATATCCTCGATCTGGTAACGAAGGGTCTCCATACGGCGCAGCTTTTCCCCCTCGTCCATGGACATCCGCTGGATCTGGCTGTGAAGCTGTGCCACCTTTTCATACTTTACACTGTAATCTACCCGCAGGGCTTCATTGTCGGCAAAAGCATCCAAATACTGCAAATGGTTGTTTTCGTCGAATAAGGCTGCCGAGTCGTGCTGACCGTGAATGTTGATCAGCTGGATACCCAGCTTTCGCAGGATCGTCACCGTGACCAACGCACCGTTTACCCGGCAGATGTTTTTCCCGTCGAGAAACAATTCACGCTGGACGATGGTCTCCGGATCATACGCAACACCGTTTTCGCTGAACCAATCCAGCGGGGGCACATCGGTAAATACAGCCCGGACAGACGCCCTGTCCGCCCCGGTGCGGATCATATCCCGGTACGCACGCTCACCTAAGATCGCAGAGATCGCATCGATCACGATGGATTTACCCGCGCCCGTCTCGCCCGTAAGGATATTAAAGCCCTTATCAAAGGAAATGTCGGCGCATTCAATTACCGCAATATTTTCAATATGCAGATGACTCAGCACGACATCGCCCCCTTAGTTAATTGATAAGATTTTTGATCTCTGCGCAAAAAGCTGCAGCCGCATTGCTGTCACGCATAACTACCATAACTGTATCATCCCCTGCCAAAGAGCCCACGACCAGGCTCAAGTTCATAGAATCGATAGCAGAGCCTGCCGCAGAAGCAAGTCCCGGCAAAGTGCGGATAACGATAATGTTCTGGGCATAGTCATAGCCGATGACACATTCACGGAAAATGGTATTGAGCCGCGAGGAGAATGAACCGGTCATCTCGTTTGCAGAGGTGGTATAGCGATAGGTGCCCAGGCTGGTAAGCTCCTTCACGATACGCAGCTCCTTGATATCCCGGGAAATGGTAGCCTGTGTGCCCCGGAAGCCCTCCTTCTGGAGTGCTGCAAGAAGCTGTTCCTGGGTCTCAACATTTCTGGTAGATATGATCTCCATGATCTTCGCTTGTCTTTGACTTTTCACTGCTGCTCACCTCAGTTATTTCTGAATTTCATATTGACCACATCAAAAAAGCTGCGGTCCTTCAACCGAATTAGTTTGGTCTTCAGCGCTGATGTGCGTATCGTCGCTACATCACCCATATTCATCCGTAGCGCTTTGCCGCCATCCACAGACAAAAAAGCATTGCGTCTGGCGTTGTGTGTCAGGCTTACCTTGATCTCACGCTTCTCAGATGCCACCATGCAACGGCTTGCAACATCATGGGCGCATATAGGCGTGACCAGAATACTGTGGGCATCCGGCTCGATGATCGGACCACCGGCAGACAAGCTGTACGCCGTAGAGCCTGTTGGCGTCGCGATCACAAGCCCGTCGCCACCGCATTCCATCGCCTGGACACCGTCACACTTCACAGACAGGTGGACGATCCGCGCCACTGCGCCCTTAGTGATCACCGCGTCATTGAGACAAATGTCATGGAAAATAATATCCCTATCCCGGTGCACTGTCACATCCAGCATCATGCGTTCATCCAGGGTATAATCATCGGACGCGAGCCGGGAGAGCTGCTGCAGCTCTGTATTTTCCAGCTCTGCCATGAAACCCATCGTGCCAATATTCACCCCAAGAATGGGGATATTGTGGCGTGTGGCTGTCTTTGCCATGTGCAGGATCGTACCGTCACCGCCAAAACATACCACCGCATCTGCCGTGGGAAGCTCCTTATCCAGTCTGAAAAAGCGCAGGTCTGCCGGCAGGTCATGTGTTCTGTCCAACTCAAAGGGCAGGCACAGCCGCACTTCAATTCCGCTGTCGCGGAGGATGCGCATTGCCGTGCGAACCGTTTGAAAATTTTTATCCCGATAGGGATTGGGCGTCAAGATCACTTTCTTCACAGAAATCACCCCTTTAACGTTTCATGTGCCTGGGCTACGATCGCAGCGGTATCCGGTGTGATACCGGGCTTATCCTCCAGGGTCAGGTGTGCCAAAAACTCGATATTGCCCTCCGGTCCTTTTACGGGAGAAAAGGTCAATCCGAGAATCGTAAAGCCAACCTGCTGTACAAGGGAAACAAAATCATCCAGGACCTCTATATGGGTCTGGGGATCCCGCACAACGCCTTTTTTACCCACCTTTTCTCTGCCTGCCTCAAATTGGGGCTTAATCAGGCAAAGGACCTGGCCGGTAGATTTCAGAAATGTCTTAATGACCGGCAAAACGATCCGCAGGGATATAAAGCTCACATCCACCACGGAAAGGTCCAGCGGCTCTCCCAATTGCTCAGCTGTCACATAACGGACATTGGTGCGCTCCATGACCACCACACGGGGGTCAGAACGAATCTTCCAGTCCAGCTGACCGTAGCCCACGTCAATGGCAAAAACTTTTTTCGCGCCCTGTTGTAACAGGCAGTCGGTAAAGCCCCCGGTAGACGCACCGGAATCGCTGCAAACATATCCGCTGGGGTCTACGCCAAAATCACGAAGCGCTTTCTCCAGCTTTAAACCGCCGCGACTGACATAAGGGCATGCCGCCCCACGCACCTCGATCTGAACGGATTCCTCAAAGGAGGTGCCAGGCTTGTCTGCCTTCTGACCCGCCACATACACCTGTCCTGCCATAATGATCGCCTGCGCCTTGGTGCGTGTATCCGCGTACCCCTGCTCTACAAGAAGGACATCCAGTCTCTTTTTAATTTTCAACTGTCAGAACCTCCTGAATATGATCGGCAATAGTTTCTGCATCCAAGCCGCAGTGTCGATACAGCGCATCCACTGCACCGTGGGTCACATACCCATCTCCCAGATCAATGCCGTCAACGCGGCATTGGGGCATACTATGGGTAAGCTCCCACGCCAGTTCCTGCTGTATACCGCTGCCTGTGCAAACCTCCTCCAGCACTACTACATGGGGAGTCTGGCTCAGATTCTCCAGTACCTGCTGTGCAGGCAGCGGTGCTACGGTCAGCAAACGCAGGACCTTTGCCCGAATACCCCGGTCTGCAAGAATATCCGCTGCATCCATAGCATTTTGCAGCAATGTACCATAGGTAACGATGGTGACATCCTCACCCTCCCGGTGGCAGCACACCTGCCGGGTCTCGGACCACGCAGATTCCGTATAGCCTCTGTCTCCGCCACGGGGATAACGCACTGCCACCGGACCGTTGTACTTTTCAACCGCCCAGGTCATCATATCCTTCAGCTCTGCAAGGCTGGCAGGACACAAAATATGCATACCAGGTGCCTGGCGCAAAAATCCTACATCAAATACACCGTGATGAGTCTCGCCATCCTCACCCACCAAACCTGCCCGGTCAACTGCCAAAACAGCGTGCAGACCCTGCATACAGATATCCTGCAGAATCATATCGTAGCTTCGCTGGAGAAAGGTAGAATATAGCGCAACAACCGGAATCATCCCCTGCTTGGCTAGACCGCCAGCCATAGACATGGCGTGCTCTTCCGCAATGCCCACATCGAACAGGCGGGCAGGATACTGCTTCTTAAAATCCAGCAGTCCGGTTCCCCCGGGCATAGCTGCGGTAATCGCGCAAACCCGGTCATTCCGTCTTGCCAGCTGACACATGATCTGTCCAAAGGCATCCGAAAAGGTATCGCCCTTTTTCGGCATTACCGCACCGCTTACCGGATCAAATTTTCCTACACCGTGAAACAGCTTCGGATGCTCCTGTGCCGGGGCATAGCCCTTTCCTTTTTGGGTGATAACATGCAGCAGCACGGGGCGCTTCATGCTCTTGGCGATCCGCAGCAAATAAATAAGATGCTCCACATCATGCCCATCCACCGGTCCCAGATAGGTAAAGCCCATATTTTCAAAGATGGTCGTGGGAATGAGCATGCGGCGCAGCCTGTCTTTCACGCTGCGGGTAATATTGAATACGAAATTACCACCGGGAATTTTCGAAAGAACGCTTCTATATCTGCGTTTCATTCCCAGATACTTTTCCTTCGTGCGCAAAGCAGACAAATGGGAAGCTAAGCCGCCCACATTGCGATCGATGGACAGTTCATTATCGTTAAGTATGACCACCATCGGCTCATGGCTGACAGCCGCGTCATTCAGTCCCTCATAGACCATGCCGCCGGTTGCTGCGCCATCGCCCAGCAATGCTACAACATTGTATTTTCCGCCGGTCAAAGTCCTTGCCCGCGCCATGCCCAAAGCAATGGATACAGAGCTGGAGGAATGTCCGGCAGTAAACGCATCACAGTCACTTTCCCCAGGCTTCGGGAATCCAGCCATGCCGCCATACTGCCGCAGCGCATCAAAATCCGCCTGGCGTCCGGTCAGCATCTTATGCACATAAGACTGGTGACCTACATCAAACACCAAACGGTCATGGGCTGTATCAAAGACAGTCTCAACTGCTACAGTAAGCTCCACTACGCCCAAATTTGACGCAAGGTGCCCGCCTGTCCGGCTGACTCTGGAAACAAGAAAATCCCGAATCTGCTGACAAAGCTCCAATCTTTGCGCCTCGTTGAGGGCTATCAGATCATTGTGACCATGGATACTCTCTAATATATTCACAGGTAACACAACCTAACTGTTTGTTTTATCTTTTTTGAACAGCTCCGGAATGTGACGGAGCGTATATATGATCCTGCCAACACCGGAAACGATCTTCGTGCAGGAGTTGATAGCAAAGGTCTTGCCGATCGCTTTGCCGCCTACAGTCAGTCCGGCTACCAACGCTGACATCAAAAGGGATATCAGCTGAGGAAATGTAAATTCAAAATTCTGCAACACCTGCGCGGCGATGGTAGCAGACGCAGAACCGGATACAACACCGCAGATATCGCCGATCACATCGTTGCAGATGGAACTGACCCGTTCTGCATTCCGAAGCAGACGGATCGCCTCCATGCTTCCAGGGACCTTACGGGCAGCCATGGAATGAAATGGCTTTTCATCAGCAGATGTGACTGCTACGCCGATAATATCAAAAACAATACCCACCAGCACGATCGCCAGAAGAATCAGAAACGCTACCATAATGGTGCTGCTCTCCATGATCCAATCTGAAAGAAACGAGATCGTTCCGGAAATAAAAATCGTAACTAGAAAAATCGTGACGACCCAGCGGATCGTCTTATTGCGCTCTTTATTTGAAGCAGATGGGTCGGATCTGGACACGGGTCAAATCCCCTTTTTTATATGATGGTGACGGTGACAGACAGGATAAATCTTACGGCTTAGGTCGGGTTGTATTTCACCGGACAGAACCTGCCGTTGCCGCACAGGCCGTTCCCGTTTGATCCGTCCGTTCAAGCGTTGCCGGCTTGAATACCCGATTGCCACTTAGTCCGTACTGTAATCCCCTGTCTGTCCCACGAAAGACAGCCTAGGTGTTTTCCACCGCAAAACAAGCCAGCCCTTAGCCTCTTTTGCAAGGATGGTTTCCAGGGGCGATAGCGACAGCCGTCTGGCCACAACGCTCTTGCCGCATGTTCCCCTTTCCCCACATACTCACTCAAGGCAGGCTACACTGCACACAGCACGCGATTCTGCGCACCGCCTTGCAGGTTCATACCCGGCTCGTGTGCGAAGAGGCTTCCAGCACTGGAGTTCTCAACTTCGTCACACAATACCAGGTCTCCGCGGAAACCGGGTCGTATACTCCATGCCATTGGAGTGCGCCCTGAATCCTTAACCCCCAGCACCCACCCTAAGCTGGGCGCAAAAAGCAAGCACCAGGGACTTCATCGATATGCCCTTCATAGGATTTTTAGGCCCTACCTGGAAGCCGGTCGTTCTGACTAGGATACTGCACCGACAGAATGTATATTATCACAGTATTTTTGAATATACAAGTATTATTTAATTTTTTGTATATTCTTTCACAGAGTGTTCATATGCAAAAAGGTGCGCAAATGCGCACCTTCTTATGGGTTAACAAACCAGTCTTCAACGATATCGCTATGGGTAATTACGATCCCAACAGCTTTCAGCTCCTC
>JAZSHB010000058.1:0-4553 GCA_045533015.1 Faecousia sp. | reverse complement strand
GGTGACGGGAATCGGACCCGCGTATCCAGCTTGGAAGGCTGGTGTTCTACCATTGAACTACACCCGCGTATGTCCTGGCATATTCAAGCTAGGTGATTTTAGCACAAGAAATCACTTGTGTCAAGGATAATTTGCCAGGATCTGCGGTATTTTTTCGTAAATCACATCTGCTACAGCGCCCTGGGCACATTTGCAGACATTGGGATATCGGTCCGCCACCACGCCGTCGGCAGGGCAGAAGGCATAGTCCGCGCCGTCGAGCATGGGGATATCATTCTCGGCATCCCCCACACAGACAAGAATCTTTTTACCCAGAGTCCTTTGCAGCTGCCGTGCGGCATCCAGCTTAGATACGCCTTTGGCGTGCACATCGATGATCCGGGGTGCTGCCCGGAAGACCTCTACCTTGTCGCCGTACAGCTGTCGGATCATATCCTCTGCTTCCTTAAACCGCCGTTCCTCCGCTTCTGTCGCCTGGAACATATCGGCAACTGCCGGCTGCCGGGGCGTACCGAACAGGGAAAACTTCAGAAACGGACCGACCTCCATATCGTATTGGGCAGGGGCATACCGCCACTGCATATGCTCGTACAGGTCTATCATTTCCGGGATGGAATCGATCAGATAATGTACCTGTGTGCCTTGAATCTCCAGGTGCATATCCGGAAACAGCCGGCGCATGGTGCGCATAGTCTGCCATACATCCAGATCGATAATACGCAACTGGGTCAGCTTGCCCTTTTCATAGGCGGCGCTGCCGTTGTACAAAAGAAAAGGCGCATTGGCGGGCAGGGTGTCCAGATATTTCCAGAAGGTAGCCACACTTCTGCCGGTGTTGACGGTGAACGAGCCACCGTTTCGGGTAAAATATTCGATGGCTTCCAGGTTTCTCTGGGGGACCGAGGAGTCCGGCGCGGTCAGCGTCCGGTCAAAATCCACCGTTAAAAGCACATCATCAAAGCGTCCCATTTACAGTATCCTTTCCAGTTTTTCCACTACTGCCGTGAAATATTCCGGCAGGGGGGCGAAGACCATCACCGGGCGTTCGTCCCGGGGGTGTCGGAAGCACAGGGCGCCGGCGTGGAGGACCTGGCTGCTTTGCCCCAGCTCTGTTTTTTTGTGTCCGTAGACCGTGTCGCCCAGAATGGGATGACCGATGTGCGCCATGTGGACACGAATCTGATGGGTGCGACCGGTCTCCAGCTTGCAGCGTAAATGGGTGTAGCCCCGGTAGCGCTTTACCACTTCCCAGTGGGTCACGGCAGCGCGTCCGTTTCTGGCGTTGACACACATTTTTTTACGATCTGTAGGGTGACGACCAATGGGCGCGTCCACCGTCCCCGCGTCCTCTTTCATGCTGCCGCAGACGATGCATTCGTAGGTGCGCGCCATGGTGTGATCCTTCAGTTGGGAGGCAAGGACTGTGTGGGCAAGGTCGTTTTTTGCTACCGCCAGCAGTCCGGAGGTGTCCTTGTCAATGCGGTGAACGATGCCCGGGCGCAGCTCCCCGTTGATGCCGGAAAGCTGATCCCCCATGGCGTACAGAAGCCCGTTGACCAGGGTATCGTCCTGATGTCCGGCTGCAGGGTGGACAACAAGACCCTTGGGCTTGTTGATGACCAGCACATCCGCATCCTCATAGACGATATCCAGAGGGATCTCCTTCGGCAGGATGTCCACAGGCTTGGGGGCGGGAATCGAGACGGAGATCTCGTCGCCTGGCTCAAGCTTATCGTTTTTTTTGCACGGCTTGCCGTTTCGCAAAACGCAAGCCTCCTCAATCAGCTTCTGGGCGCTGCTGCGGCTTAGCGCTTCCACAGACCGGGCGAGAAACGCGTCCAGACGCTCACCGGCAGTATCCGCAAACAGGATCATTTTTTTTCGTCCTTCCAGAAGTCTTTGTTCCATAACAGAAGATGGGCGATCAGCGCAATGCAGCCGCAGGTGATGAAGCAGTCTGCCACATTGAACACAGGGAAATCCATAAAGTCCACCGCGATCATATCTACCACGAAGCCCAGGCGCACCCGGTCGATCACATTTCCCAGACCGCCGCCGAATATCCCGACGATGCACCAGCGTTCAAAGGCGGTAAAGGGCAGCCGTTTTCCGGAAAATTCCCAGATCATGATCGCTGTCAGCACCGCGAAGATCAGGACGAACAGCCACCGCATTCCCTCGAGGGAGGAAAATGCCGCGCCGGTATTCTGTACATAGGTCAGATGGAACAGCCCGGGAATCGCCTCTGCGGTTTCGTGGAGGGGGATGTTTATTACGGTCATATATTTTGTCAGCTGATCTGCCGCCACGATACCCGCGGCAAACAGCCCCATAAGTAGATATTGCATCGGATTTCCTCCCGAAAGATCATTGTAAATATCTTATCATTCACCGTAACCCATGGGATTTTTGCGCTGCCAGTTCCAGGAATCCCGGCACATATCTGCCAGGGTCTTCTCTGCTTTCCAGCCAAGCAGCCGGGCGCTTTTGGCAGGGTCGGCATAGCAGGTGGCAATATCGCCGGGGCGGCGGTCCACGATGGTATAGGGAAGCGCCACATCGTTGACCTGCCGGAAGGTATTTACCATATCCAGCACGCTGTAGCCTGTGCCGGTACCCAGGTTGAACACCTCGCAGCCGGTATGGGACAGTACATATTCCACTGCCGCCACATGCCCCTTTGCCAGGTCTACCACATGGATGTAGTCCCGGACACCGGTGCCGTCGTGGGTGTCGTAATCGTTGCCGTAGACGCTGAGCTTTTCACGGCGACCCACTGCCACCTGGGTGATATAGGGCATCAGATTGTTGGGGATTCCCCTGGGATCCTCACCGATGACGCCGCTTTCGTGGGCACCGATGGGATTGAAGTAGCGCAGCAGGCAGATGCTCCACCCACTGTCGGCAGTTGCCATGCCGGAGAGGATCTGCTCGGTCATATACTTGGTCCAGCCGTAGGGGTTGGTGCAGCCGCCGGTACGGCTGGTCTCCTGCAGGGGCATCTCGTTGTCGACGGAGTAGACGGTGGCAGAGGAGGAGAAGATGATGTTCTTCATGCCCACAGCTTCCATTACCTTTGTCAGCACCAAGGTGGAGTTAAGATTGTTGTCATAGTACCGCCAGGGCTGTGCCACGCTTTCGCCCACAGCTTTCAGACCGGCAAAGTGGATGACACAGTGCAGCTCGTTTTCCGCGAAGATCCTGCGCAGCAGGGCTTCATCCCGGACATCCCCCTCGTAAAAGCGGATGCTTTTGCCGGTGAGTGCTTCCACCCGCTTCAGAGACAGGGGATTGGAATTGCACAGATTGTCGATGACGACCACCCCGTAGCCCTTATTCAAAAGCTCCAGGCAGGTGTGAGAACCAATATAGCCCGCACCGCCGGTAACCAAAACGTTCATAATGCGCCTCCGTAATAGTTGTTTTTTGTATTGTAACACCTGGGGGAACAAAAGTCAATTTCCGCTATGTCGGGTCGTCCATCGTGTAGCATTGTAGGGGACGGCCACTGGACGTCCCACCGTTATCGTACAGCAGCTGCCATGTTTTGCGGGTCGTCGTGGGCGCCGACCCCTACAAGCTTAAAAGCGATAAATTGGAATTTGTTGGGCTTTACACGGGACTGGTTTTGCGATAAAATAAGCCTATCAAGGAGGTGGGCCTATGTTCCGGGATAAGGACGAGGAGCTCAAGCGGCTGCAGGAGCAGCTTCTGGAGGAGGAACAGCCGGAAGAGGATTTCCGGGAAGAACTGCCCGATGAGGTGTTTTTTGAAGATTTTCCGGAGGAGTCAGAACCGGGGGAAGACCCGGATGTGTACCGGAATTTTTCCAATGCTTACGGGAAAAATCTGCGAAATTTTGCTTCCGGCTATAAGGCTTATAACGCGGATAAGGTGGATGTGGATCTGGACGAATTCAGCCGGGAGGTACAAAATGAGCGCACAGACACGCCGTGGCTGCTGATCGTAATTTTGGCACTGATGGCTGCTGTGGTAGCTGCTATCGTGTGGTTCTATGTCCGGCTGGGAGGTTTGCAGTGAGCGATATAGTGGGGCGGTTTGCCCCGACACCCTCCGGGCGGATGCACTTGGGCAATGTGTTTGCTGCCATGATTGCGTGGCTGTCTGTGCGCAGCCAGGGCGGCAGGCTTGTGCTGCGGATGGAGGATCTGGATACCCAGAGAACCAGTCCGGAATACGCCCAGATCCTGCGGCAGGACCTTAAGTGGCTTGGCCTTGACTGGGATGACGAGACGCCGCCCCAAAGCCAGCGCAGCAGCGTTTATGACAAGTACTTTCAGCAGCTTCGGGAAAGGGAACTGCTGTACCCCTGCTATTGCACCCGCAGCCAGCTGCACAGCGTCGATGCGCCCCACCTTGCCGATGGGACCTATGTCTATCCCGGCACCTGCCGGAATTTCACCCGGACACAGCGCGATGCCATGGACCGGGACCCGTCCTGGCGTGTTAAAGTCCCGGACAGCGTTTGGGAGCTTGACGATCTTTTGCAGGGACATTATCGGCAGAATCTGGCGCAGGATTGCGGCGACTTT
>JAZSHB010000111.1:0-7141 GCA_045533015.1 Faecousia sp. | reverse complement strand
ACCCTTCGCAGGAAGGGTGTCGTTTCTTTATAGCAGCTCGTCCAGAATGCCCAGATCCCATGCCAGCCGGGACAGAACATACTTGTCACGAATGTCTTTTGTGGCGCTGAAAATACAAGGAAGCAGATTTTCGTCTATACCGATCTGTGCCAAGGAGCTGGGCGCTCCGATGGTATCCAGCAGAGCTTTCAGCTGCTCGGAGGCGGGAAGCTCTTCGTTTATGATCTTCAGAATTGCGTCCCAGTTTTCCAGAATGATCTCCAACCGCTGCTTATGTGCGGTCAGATCGTATTTCTTCTCCTTTTCTTCCAGTGCAATCATGCTTTGCGCCCCTTTTCCAAGGAGTGTGTGCAAGGTCTGCGCCCAGGCGTTATAATCAAATGCGGCAGCATATGCCAGCGCCTTTTCCCGGTCTGGGATCACGGCTTTTAGCTTTTCATACAGGCGCACCGCGATCAGCGTGCCGATGGCGCATTGGATGCCGTGCAGCTCCACAGGTGTGCCAAATTCCACACCGCGCATATCCAGAACATGAGAAATGTAATGCTCTACGCCGGAGGCAGGGCGGGAAAGCCCAGCGTAATTCATGGCGACACCACAGATGACCAGCCCTTCAAAAACTGCCTGTACCGCCGCCTTATCCCGGTGCAGAAGACCCTGGGCATTGTCGATACACCGCTGTAGTGCCTGCCGGACCAATTGGGCGATCTGTGGGCAGAAGTATTCTCCGGTGACCAGCTGGGCGATCCGCCACTCGCAGATGCTGACATATTTCGCGATCATATCTCCCAGACCGGACTTCATCATATGCAGCGGTGCCTGACAAAGAATCTCCATATCGCCTACGATAATGTCCGCGCTGCGGCTGGGCAGGGAGATCTTCAACCCATCACGGGTCATGGAGGAGGAGGCGGAGGCGTAGCCATCCATAGACGGGGCGGTCGCCACGATCATATAGGGCTTGCCGGAAAGTTTACTAAGTATTTTGCCGATATCGTTGATCACGCCGGAGCCGACGCCGATGATCAGTTCACAGTCTGCCTCAAGGTGCATGACTGCCGCACCTACGCTGTATTCATCCGGCTCTACGGGACTGTGGCTGAAGCGGTAGCTTACAGTTTCAATGTCGCTGCCGTGCAGGCTGTGGTAAACCTGCATACCTGCTGCCTGCCAGGTGTTATCATCTGACAGCAGGAATACTTTTTTGGCATTGTATTCCCGGATATATTCCGGGATATTCTTGATAATACCACTTCCTGTATGGATCTCAGCCTGGAAGCTGTGTATCTTCCCGCAGGCACAGGGTCTGCCGTTCATAGCCCTTAGGGTTTCTATCAGCATACGATCACCTCTGGCTATAGTATACACCCAAAAGCGACCGGGAGCAATCCCTAAATGTTAGAAGAAGCTGGAATGTTATTTCTTGACTGCAACAGGGAAACGGAGTATACTATATTTAGATTATTATAAATTCAAGGAGGTAGCTATGATCGATATTGCGATCCTGGAAAAGCTCAATGCTCCGACAAAGCAGGAGCGCCTTGCAAATCTCAAGGAAGTACTGAAACAGACCGTATTTCCGCCTGCGGTACCGCAGTACATAAACAACCACATCCACACCACCTATTCCTTCTCTCCGTATTCTCCCACGGCGGCAGTCTATGCTGCCCGGATGGAGGGGCTTTGCACTGCCGGTATCATCGACCATGATTCCATCTCCGGTGCAGAGGAGTTTCTGGAAGCGGCGAAGATCGTGGATATGCCTGTGACCATTGGCATGGAAGCCCGGGTCAGCATGGAGGGGACCCGTCTGGAGGGTCGCCGCACCAATAACCCTGACCAGGTGGGTGTCAGTTACATGACCATCCAGGGTGTTCCCCATGATCAGATCGATACACTGACGGAGTTTTTCCGCCCCTATCAGGCTGCCCGTCATGTGCGCAACCGCAAGATGCTGGAAAAGATCAACGCCCTACTGCCCGGTATCGATCTGGACTATGACCGGGATGTGCTGCCCCTGTCCATGGCAGCGGAAAACGGCGGTGTCACCGAGCGCCATTTGATGTACGCCCTGGCGATCAAGCTGGTGCAGCAGGTTGGCAAGGGTGAGGCAATGGTCAAAAAGCTTGGAGATATGGGCATCGCCCTGTCGGAAAAGCAGCAGACACAGATGCGCGACACGGCGTATCCGTTCTACGAGTATGACCTGCTGGGCATCCTCAAGAGCGCCTTTGTCCCGCAGATATTTATCGACGCCACCGATGAATGTCCCAAGCTGAAGGACATGGTTGCGCTGTGCGAAAAAATAGATGCCTACCTTTGCTACGCATATCTTGGAGATGTGGGTGATAGCGTTACAGGCGATAAAAAAGCCCAGAAGTTTGAAGATGACTACTTAGATGATGTGTTCGTGTGTCTGAAGGAGGAGGGCGTCAGGTCCGTCACCTATATGCCGACCCGCAACACGCCTGCACAGCTGGAACGGCTTCGCGGTCTGTGCGATGCCTACGGTATGTTCCAGATCTCCGGTGAGGATATCAACTCACCCCGCCAGAGCTTTGTTATAAAAGCCATGGAAAACCCCATGTTCAAAAATCTCATCGACGCTACATGGAAGCTCATCGAACACGAATCGAAATAATGGAGGAATTGAAAATGCAAACAAAAGCAGTAAGAATCCACGGTAAAAATGACCTGCGCCTGGACGAGGTGAACCTGCCTGAGATCGGACCGGACGGTGTACGCATCCGTGTTGTGTCCGACAGCCTGTGCATGTCCAGCTACAAGGCTGCCCTGGAGGGCGGTGAGCATAAGCGTGTTCCCGATAACTGTGCAGAGAACCCCACTATCGTGGGTCATGAGTTCTGCGGCGATATCGTGGAGGTAGGCGAAAACTGGAAGCATAAGTACAAGGTAGGAGACAAGTTTGTTATTCAGCCTGCCCACTACTACAAGGGCTCTCAGGAGGCACCTGGCTATTCCTACAGCTATTGCGGCGGCGATGCCCAGTACGGCAATGTCCCCATTGAAACATTGCTCATGAACTGCCTGCTGCCCTACAACTCCGATACCTACTACTTCGGTTCTCTGGCAGAGCCTCTGAGCTGCGTGATCGGCACCTTCCATGCTATGTACCACACCAAGGCAGGCTCCTATGTCCATGAAATGGGCATTAAGGAGGGCGGTAAGATGGCGCTGCTGGCATCCGTAGGTCCCATGGGTCTGGCTGCTATTGACTACGCCATCCATTGCGATCGCCGTCCCAGTCTGCTGGTGGTCACTGATATCGACGAGGCGCGTCTGGAGCGTGCTGCTTCCATCTACACTGTGGAGGAAGCTAAGAAGAACGGCATCGAGCTGCACTATGTTAACACAAAGATGGAAAATGCCACCGAGTACCTGCGTGAGCTGTCCGGCGGCACCGGCTATGACGATGTAGTCTGCTTTGCTCCTGTCAAGCCGCTGATCGAGCAGGCTGACGATATCCTGGGCTTCGACGGCTGTCTGAACTTCTTCGCAGGTCCTACGGACAACAAGTTCAAGGCACCCTTCAACTGGTACAATGTCCACTACCTGTATACCCATGTGGTCGGCACCTCCGGTGGTAACACCAACGATATGCAGGAAGCCATCGAAATGATGAATGCCGGCAAGCTGAATCCCTCAGCGCTGGTTACCCATATTGGCGGTCTGAATGCGGTCATTGACACGACGCTGAACCTGCCGAAGATTCCCGGCGGCAAGAAGCTGATCTACAACCACATTGAACTGCCTCTGACTGCTATCAGCGAGTTTGAGGAAAAGGGCAAGACTGACCCCTTGTTTGCGGAGCTGGACCGTCTGTGCAAGGCACACAACAACCTGTGGAATCCCGAGGCAGAAAAGTACCTGCTGGCAAACGCAAAGAAGATTTGATAAAACAACGGAAAAACCTCCCGTCAGGGAGGTTTTTCTTAAAGGAGAGACTATGCAAGATATACTGACCCGTGCCGGCTGCTTTATTGCGATCATCGTTTTGGGATTTTTGCTGCGCAAGGCAGGGGTTTTCCGGGAGGGTGACTTCCGGGTCCTTTCTCAGATCACGCTGAAGCTTACATTGCCGGCATCCATCGTTGTTAGCTTTGCCCAGATGGAGATAGACCCCAGCCTTTTGACCATTGTACTGCTGGGATTTGGCGGCGGTGTGATATATGTTGCGGCAGCGTTTTTGATGAATCTGCGCACACAAAAGGAGCAACGGGCATTTGAGGTGTTGAATTTACCGGGTTATAACATCGGTCTGTTTGCAATGCCTTTCGTCCAAAGCTTTTTAGGACCTGTAGGTGTTGTGACCACCAGCCTGTTCGATACCGGCAATGCTTTTGTGTGCCTGGGCGGTGCATATGGGGTTGCATCTTCTGTGAAGAATGGCAGCGGATTTTCCTTTAAGCGAATCGGAAAAGCTCTTGTGACCTCTGTGCCGTTTTTGACCTATATCATTATGATCACCTTGAATTTGACCGGCTTGCAGCTGCCGACACCGGTGTTGTCCTTTGCAGAAATTATCAAGGGCGCTAATACCTTTATGGCGATGCTGATGATCGGTGTGGGCTTTCAACTGGAGGCAGACAGAAAGCAGCTGGGCTGCATCGCAAGGATCGTTCTGACCCGTTACGCCATCGCAGCGCTGTTGGCACTGGCATTTTATTACCTGCTGCCCTTTGATCTGGAGATTCGCCAGACCCTGGTTCTGCTGGCATTTAGCCCCATCGGCTCAGCGGTGCCGGCGTTTACCGGAGAAATGAAAGGCGATGTGGGGCTGTCCAGCGCGATCAATTCCATTTGTATTTTGTGCAGCATCATCATTATGACAGCGATGATGGCAGTTATGCTGTAAGCCTTTACAGAATTTGGACTATTCCCATATACAGCCTCATATGTTACAATTTCTGCGCATATATGCAGATCTAACATATCGAGGTGAACTATGAAAAGAAAGTATTCCTTGCTACTGGCAATGCTGCTTGCTGCTGCGATGGTCGTAATGCCTGTACAGGTAAAAGCCGCCACCGGCAGCTCTAAAGCCGGTGCCGTTACCACTGCATCCAGCAGCCTGAATGTCCGCGCAAGTGCCTCTACAGGGGCGTCGGTGGTTTCGACCCTTAGAAGGGGCAGCTATATCACCCTTATTTCCAGATCCGGCTCCTGGTGGAAGGTGGAATACGGCAAGGACCGTTACGGCTATTGCCATGCCAATTATATCACCATTGTGGAAGGCACCCCGGTAACGGTTGCCACCCAGTCCGGTCCGTTGAATGTTCGAAGCGGTGCAGGTACAGGTTATCAAAAGGTGGCAAGCCTTGCAAAGGGGGAAACAGTGCTGCGTCTGACCACGACCAACGGCTGGAGCCGCGTGCTTTACCATGGTACAAAAACAGGCTATGTCAGCGCCCAATACCTGTCCGGCACAACTTCCGGCTATCGTGCGGTGTCCCTGAAAGTCCCGAGTTTTAAGCAGACGGACAGCCGTTGGGCAAGTGTGAAGCTGGGCGCTTCGGGAAAAACCATTTCCCAGATCGGCTGTGCGACCACAGCCATTGCCATGATGGAATCCTACCGCACCGGAACGACCATCTACCCGGATGCTATGTCTAAAAAGCTTAGCTACACCGCCTCCGGCAGCGTCTACTGGCCCAGTAATTTTGTGGCGGTGACAACCAGTGCCGGATACCTCAGCGGTATTTATGAGCAGCTTCAGCAGGGCAAGCCGGTTCTGTTGGGTGCGAAAAATGCTGCCGGCGGTCAGCATTGGGTGGTTATTACCGGATTTACCGGCGGCAGTCTGACAGCAGCGAATTTTACCATTAACGACCCCGGCTCCAATACCCGCACGACTCTGCAGCAATTTTTGAACAGCTATCCTACCTTCTATAAATACTTCTACTATCGGTGAGCGTCGGTTATTTCTTGACTTTCAAGGGACAGGGGAGTACAATGTTCTAAAATGACAAAATTCCTATGAGGTGATTTCCATGGATCAGAAACTTCACACCGAGACCCTGTGCATCCAGGCAGGTTATAGCCCCGCCAGCGGTGAACCCCGGCAAATGCCTATCGTCCAGAGTACGACCTTCAAGTATGCCACTTCCGAGGATATGGGCAAGCTGTTTGACCTGGAGGCGTCCGGTTACTTCTACTCCCGCCTGCAGAACCCTACCTGTGATATGGTGGCGGCGAAGATCGCGGCGCTGGAGGGCGGTACAGCCGCCATGCTCACCGGTTCCGGACAGGCAGCGAATTTCTTTGCGCTGTTTAACATCGCCTCATGCGGCGACCATATCGTCTCCTCTTCCACCATTTACGGCGGTAGCTTTAATCTGCTGTCGGTGACCATGAAGCGAATGGGAATCGAGGTCACCTTTGTGGATCCGGACTGCACCGAGGAGGAGCTGAACGCGGCGTTCCGTCCCAATACCAAAGCGCTGTTTGGCGAGACCATTGCCAATCCTGCCCTGACGGTGCTGGATATTGAGAAGTTTGCCAAGGTTGCGCATGCCAACGGTGTGCCGCTGATCGTTGACAACACCTTCGCTACCCCTGTTAACTGCCGTCCCTTTGAATGGGGTGCGGATATCGTGACCCATTCCACCACCAAATATATGGACGGTCATGGCGTTGCGGTGGGTGGCTGTATCGTCGACAGCGGTAAATTTGACTGGACAAAATATCCCGATAAATTCCCGGGTCTGTGCACCCCGGATGATAGCTACCACGGCGTGACTTATACGGAGCGCTTTGGCATCGCCGGTGCATTTATCACCAAGTGCACCGTCCAGCTGATGCGTGATCTGGGCTCGATCCAGTCTCCTCAGAGCGCTTTCTATCTGAATCTGGGCCTGGAGAGCCTGCCCTTCAGAATGAAGCAGCATTGCGAAAATGCGCTGCAGATCGCCCGGTACTTGCAGAATAATCCCAAGGTCGCCTGGGTCAAATACTGCGGTCTTAAGAAAGATAAGTATTATGACCTTGCCCAAAAGTATATGCCTGGTGGCTCCTGCGGCGTGATCTCCTTTGGACTTAAGGGCGGACGGCAGGCGGCAGAGAGCTTCATGAAGCATCTGCAGCTGGGCTCCATTGAGACTCACGTGGCAGATTCCCGCAC
>JAZSHB010000011.1:0-20365 GCA_045533015.1 Faecousia sp. | reverse complement strand
CTTGATGTCGTAGCACTGGCAGGTGGGGCAGACGAAGGTACATGTGCCGCAGGCAAGACAGGGCTTGTAAAGCTGCTCCCACAAAGGAGAATTGAACTTTTCATTCAGCGCCTCGCCGTTCCAGCCCTCCAAAGAGAGGTTAGCGTAGGGGAGCTTTTCCACGATCCTGGAGATCTCCGCCTTTTGGGCTTCCACAGCAGCTTCGTCGGTATCCTCCAGCAGATCGGCGACCTGTGCGGTCAGCGCTTCGCCCTTTTCCGTGGCAGCCTGCCAGTACAGATAGCCTGCAGCCATCCAGGTGACCACATCACCCTCCGGCTGGGCGCAGTCGATACCGAACACCTTGCAGAAGCAGCTCTCCTCCGGCTGGGCACAGGCAAGGGAAACGATGATGCCGTGCTTGCGCCGTGCGCAGTAGAAGCTGTCCACAGGCTCAGCCATGAAGACCTTGTCAAGGACCTGGATGCCCCGGACATCGCACGCCTTCATGCCGAAGACGACAAAGCTTTCTTCCTCCAGCTTTTCCGGCTGGATGGTCAGCTTTTTGCCGTCACGGTAGCAGGTGTAGAGATTTTCGCTCTGGGGGAAGAAGGCATCCTTTGCGGACTTGACCGTTTTGAGGGTCTGCAGATCGACCTCTGCGTTTTCAGTCCAGATGCCGTAATTGGTCTGACCGGCAGTTTTTACCGGCAGGATGAGGCTTTGCTTTTCAGCGATCGCCGCATACAGCTTAGGCAGGTTCTCTATTGCAATACGCTTCATACGATACCTCCCTGGCTTACGATGCTCGGCTCAGCGTCCTCGGTGGTGAAGCTGGTCAGAGGACCTCTTGCCTCCGGGTCTGCGCCTGCCTGGTATTCGCCGTAAAGACTGTTGATATCCTTGATAAACTTCCGATTGAACAGATGCAGCGGGATACCCTGGGGACACACACGGCTGCATTCACCGCAGTCGGTGCAGCGCCCTGCTACATGGAAGGCGCGGATAATGTGGAACATCTTTTCCTCAAAGGAATCCACATTTGCCTTCTGGGCACTGTCAAACTTGGTGCTGTCAAAGACACACTTGCGGCAGCTGCAGGCGGGGCAGACATTCCGGCAGGCATTGCAGCGGATGCATTTGCTCAGCTCTGCCTGGAAGAAGGCAAACTTCTCCTCCGGGCTCATAGCCTCAACGCGGCGGACCTCGTCAAAACGGTCGATTGCGTTGGTATCGGCACTTTCACCGATCAACTCGTCATAAACCACATGATCCTTGCCCTTACAGCAGAAGCAGCGGCTGAGCATACCGGCGGTGTAGGGCAGCTCGGTGTTGCCGTAAAGGGTCTCGATCTGAATGGGGTCGGAGTCGGTGACAGACAGAATGCCCTTCACGCCATTTTTCTTGATCTGCTCGATGCTCAGTTTACCCTTGCAGCCGACACCGATGATATAAGCCTTTTCCCGGTCTACCCGGTGCTCGGAAAGAAGCTGATTGAAGCTGTAGCTGTCGCAGGGCTTCAGACACACCAGGGTCTTACCCTCGAGCTTGCTGGCTTCGATCATATATTTGCTCAGGTTCGCAGCGCAGAAATTATTGTATACGAAGTCTTCCATCGCTTCTGCACTGTCAAAGAATGCGGGCTCGGGATCATATGTATTTTCGCCGATCCTCCAGCCCAGAACGCGCTGTACCGTGCCGTCTTTCAGCAGCTCCAGCGCTCTTGCTTTCAGTTCTTGCATCTCAGATCCCCCAATCGTACATTTTCGCCCAGGCTGCGGATCTTTTCCACAAACTCGTTCATAGTGGTGGAGAACTTCACACCCTCAGCGGCAGAGACCCATTCGACGCGGGTGCGTCCGTTTTCCACGCCCATGAAATCCAGCATAGAAAACAGCAGCGTCATGCGACGGCGGGCGTAGTAGTTACCGGTGGAGTAATGGCAGTCGCCGGGGTGGCAGCCGCACAGGATCACACCGTCTGCGCCCTTTTCAAAGGCGCGCAGGATGAACATGGGGTTGACGCGGCAGGAGCAGGGGACGCGGATGATCTTCACATCCGCAGGATAGGAAAGACGGGAAGAACCCGCAAGGTCCGCGCCGGCATAGCTGCACCAGTTGCAGCAAAATGCCACGATCTTGGGACGGAATTGCTCATTTACCGACATATTGCATCCACCTCCGCGATAAGTTGTCTGTTAGAGAAGCCCTGCAGGTCCATGGCACCGGACGGGCAGGTAACGGTACATGCACCGCAGCCCTGGCACAGGGCGCTGTTAACGGTGGCAAGACGGCGATCCTCCCGGATTCCGTGGTCGTTGACCTGACGGACCTCATAGGTGATCGCACCGTAGGGACATACCTTGGCGCAATTGCCGCAGCCGTTGCACAAAAGCTCGTCGGGTCTTGCGGTGCAGGGGTTGGTGGTCAGCTTATCCTTTGCCAAAAGCCCAATGACCTTTCCAGCCGCAGCACCTGCCTGGGCAACTGTCTCGGGAATATCCTTAGGACCCTGGCAGACACCGGACAGGAACACACCTGCGGTGGGAGATTCCACGGGGCGCAGCTTGGGGTGCGCCTCGGTGAGGAAGTTGTTGGTGTCGATGGAAGCGGTGAGCATAGTAGCGATGCTTCTGACATCGGGGTTGGGCTCGATGGCGGTGGCAAGGACTACCATATCCGCCTTCATTTTGATCTGCTTATTGTCCAGCAGATCCGCTGCCTGCACCAGCAGGCTGCCGTCGGGCTGCGGCGCGACCTTGCCTACCTGACCTTTGACATAGTTGACGCCGTATTCCTCTACTGCCCGGCGGTAGAATTCATCGAAGTTCTTGCCGGGGGTACGCACATCAATATAAAACACCGTAACATTCACATCCGGATATTTGTCACGGATGAGCATGGCGTGCTTGGCGGTGTACATACAGCAGATCTTGGAGCAGTAGCTCTTGCCCCGGGCATCGGCACAGCGGCTGCCCACGCACTGTATGAACACGATCTCCTTGGGCGCTTTGCCGTCGGATAGACGCTCCAGGTGACCCTTGGTGGGACCTGCGGCATTCATGATACGCTCCAGCTCCAGGGAGGTGATCACATCCTTGCTCTGGCTGTATGCGTATTCGTCGTATTTATCAAGCTTGATGGTGTCAAAGCCGGTAGCGACCACGATCGCTCCGTACTTTTCTGTGATGATCTCGTCCTGCTGGGCATAGTCGATAGCACCTGCCTGGCAAACCTTTTCACATACACCGCATTTGCCGGTCTTGAATTTCAGACAGGCTTCCCGGTCGATCACAGGCACATTGGGGATCGCCTGGGCGAAGGGGGTGTAGATGGCGCTGCGATTGCCCAGCCCCCGGTTGAACACACTGGGAGTTTTCTTGGAGGGGCACTTTTCCTGGCAAACACCGCAGCCGGTACACTTGGCAGCATCGACGCTGCGCGCCTTTTTGCGGATATCCACAGTGAAGTCGCCGACAAAGCCGGAAACCTTTTCTACCTCACTGTATGTATAAATGTTGATCTTTTCGTGACCTGCGGCATCCACCATCTTGGGCGTCAGGATACAGGCGGAGCAGTCCAGGGTGGGGAAGGTCTTATCCAGCTGGGACATCCGTCCGCCGATGGACGGGGTCTTTTCCACGATGTCCACCTCGTAGCCTGCGTCGGCAATGTCCAGGGCAGTCTGGATACCGGCGATACCGCCGCCGATGACCAGCGCCTTCTTGGTGACGCGGCTTTCGCCCGCCTGCAGGGGGGCGTTCAAATTGACCTTTGCAATGGCAGCCCGGGCGAGGATGACAGCCTTTTCGGTTGCCTCCTGCATATCCTTGTGGATCCAGGAGCAATGCTCACGGATGTTGGCGATCTCCACCATATAGGGGTTCAGACCGTAGCGCTCCGCACACTTACGGAAGGTCGCCTCATGCATCCGGGGGGAGCAGGAGCAGACCACGATACCGGTAAGCTTATGGTCAGCGATGGCAGCGCCGATCTTTGCCTGACCTGCCTCGGAGCACATATACTGATAATCCTCTGCGTGGACAACGCCCGGCTCCAGCAGTGCCATTTCCACGACTTTTTTTACATCTACGGTAGCAGCGATGTTGCTGCCACAGTGACAGACAAATACACCAATTCTCTGCATGGCGCTCACCTCTTATATCTTCTGTAGGCACTGACCAGCAGCTGCTGGGGCAGCTGTTCGTCCAGCAGCGCCGGAATCTCGTCGGCGGTCAGGTAGTTTCCGCCCCGCTGACGCACGACCAGCTGTCGGGCAGCGTCGATAATGCGACCGGGCTCCACATCCCGGGGGCAGCGCTCCACACAGGCAAAGCAGCTCAGGCACTTCCAAAGGGACTTGCTCTGTGCCAGTGCCTCTATGTTTCCGTTTTGGACATAGGAAACGAACTGATGGGGCTTGATGTCCATTTCATCAAAGGAAGGACAGGTGGCGGAGCATTTGCCGCATTTCATACATTTCAGGGGGTTGGCACCGCTGATCTGCTTGATCTGATCGGCTTTGTTCATTCCATGGCTCATTTCAGCGCCTCCTCTTTTACGCCCAGAGCTTCTGCCAGAAGCTCGGTGAAGTAGTAGACGGGAAGACCGTCCTGGGTCTTATCTAGATTGTAGCGGCACAGGGGGCAGGCGGTAATGAGCATTTCCGCACCGAAGCCGGCAGCGCTTTGCTGGATGGTTTGGCACATGGTGTTTGCCATATCCGGCTCCTTCAAGGATATGTAACCGCCGCAGCACTCATTGCGGTAGGGATAGACCACCGGCTCGGCGCCCAGGGCGCGGATGAAGTCCTCCAGCATTTTGGGATTTTCCGGATCGTCAAAGCCCATGATCTTGCCGGGACGAAGCAACAGGCAGCCGTAATAGGCACCGATCTTTTTGCCGGTCAGGGGATTGACTACCTTCTCCTTAAGTACATCGAAGCCGACCTGATCCCGGAGGACCTCCAGAAAATGCAGGACCTTGGTTTCACCGGCGTAGGGAACATCCAGCTTCATATAATTGTTGGCACGGGTGCGAATGTCCTCTACATTTGCCATATCGTCGTTGACGCGCTTCAAAACATGATGGCACGCAGAGCACAGGGTCACAAGCGCCTGTCCCTGATCTCTTGCTTGGGCAAGTGCCCGAACGGAGGCAAGCTTGGAGGCGATCTCGTCAGTGCCAAGGGGATATACGCCGCCGCAGCACTGCCAATCGGTCAGTTCCTCAAGGGAAAAGCCCAATGCTTCTGCGGATGCTCTGGCGTACAGGTCCAGCTCCTTTGCCTTGTTGCGAAGGGTGCAGCCGGGATAGTAACTGAATTTCATAGTTGCACGATCCTTTCCGAGAGTATGATCCTGTCCGGTAAAGAAAATGATTCAATACCGGCATATCTATAAGACTTTATCAAATGCTATACTATTATATAAGGAATGTGACCAAAAAGCAAGTACCACGATACATTAAAACAAAATTCTCACAGTTCTCACAAAATCCCCCCTGTCTGTCAGGGGGGATTTGTGCAAAGGCATTTTACAGGACCGGGTCGCTGGGGTAATGACGCATGAGTGCGTAAAGCCCGGATGCCCTTGCAGGATCGATCTTTTCCCAGGGGCGGGAATTTTTTGAGAAGTACCGATGATCCTTTTGACGGTATATGCGGCGGTCACCGTCGGATAAGTGGACGGTGATCTCAAAAACCGGTGCATCCACACGCTCGGGATCTGTTTCCGGTTTGCCGAAGGGCTTCAGAAGCCGCAAATACAAAAGCACGGATTCCATTTTTTTGTTGTCTGTGTAATTGCGCTGGATCAGCCCCTTTTCATGCTGGCAGGAAATATCTACCTGTGTGACGACGCGGCATGCAGGTGCAGCCACTGTATCTTGTTTGCCGCAGCCGGATATAATAAATATCCCCAGGCATAATAATATGAAAAAGATTGTAAATTTTCTCATCGCCGCAGCTCCTTTTTCCTCTTTGTAATAGTAGGATGTGCGACGCGGTGTCGAATATGGGCGGTAAATTGCAGAAAAATGACGGCTCCTTACCATGGTAAGAAGCCGTCTGATTTGTAAAGTTTTTACAGCTCGCAGTTGCCGACGGTTCTGGGGAAGGGAAGAACATCCCGGATGTTGCTCATGCCGGTCAGATACATGACACAGCGCTCAAAGCCCAGACCGAAGCCTGCGTGACGGGCAGAGCCGTACTTGCGCAGGTCCATATAGAAGCCGTAATCCGCGGGATCCATGCCCAGCTCTTCGATGCGGTTTTTCAGGAGCTCGTAGTCGTCCTCACGCTGAGAGCCGCCGATGATCTCGCCGATGCCGGGGACCAGACAGTCCATTGCCGCGACGGTCTTGCCGTCGGGATTCAGCTTCATATAAAACGCCTTGATCTCCTTGGGGTAGTCGGTGACGAACACGGGGCGCTTGAAGACCTCTTCAGTCAGATAGCGCTCATGCTCGGTCTGCAGATCGCTGCCCCAGTGGACAGGGTACTGGAACTTGTCGTTACACTTTTCCAGAATCTCGATCGCCTCAGTGTAGGTCACATGACCGAACTGGGAGTTAAGGACATGGTTCAGCCGGTCCAGCAGTCCCTTGTCAACAAATTGGTTGAAGAAGTTCATCTCCTCCGGGGCGTGCTCGAGCACGTAGGAAATGATGTACTTGATCATATCCTCGGCAAGGCGCATATCGTCGGAAAGATCTGCAAAGGCGATCTCCGGCTCGATCATCCAGAACTCCGCTGCGTGACGGGTGGTGTTGGAATTTTCGGCACGGAAGGTAGGACCAAAGGTGTAAATGTTCTTGAATGCCATAGCGAAGGTCTCGCCGTTAAGCTGACCGGAAACGGTCAGGTTGGTGGGCTTGCCGTAGAAGTCCTGAGAGAAATCCACCTTGCCGTCCTCGGTTTTGGGGATGTTGTTCAGGTCCAGCGTGGTGACCTGGAACATCTCGCCGGCGCCCTCGCAGTCAGAGCCGGTAATGAGGGGGGTGTGGACATAAACAAAATCCCGATCCTGGGAGAACTGATGGATCGCCATAGCAGCCAGACTGCGGACACGGAATACTGCCTGGAAGGTGTTGGTCCGGGGACGCAGATGGGTGATGGTGCGCAGGTATTCCATGGTGTGGCGCTTGGGCTGCAGGGGATAGTCGCCGGTGGAAGCGCCCTCTACAGTAACCTGGCTTGCCTGAATCTCAAAGGGCTGCTTGCTGTCGGGTGTCAGTACCACAGCACCTCTGACGATCAGCGCAGCACCGATATTGATCTTCGAAATTTCCTGGAAATTTTCGATCGTATCATTATAAACCACCTGCACAGGGGTAAAATAGGTCCCGTCGTTTAAGACGATAAAGCCAAACTGCTTGGAAGGCCGCCGGTTGCGTACCCAACCGCCAACCTCCACTTCCTTGCCAATGTAGGCATCGGTATTTTTGAACAGCTCACGGACAGAAATCAGTTCCATAGTGAAAATCCCTCTCTTGCTTGGAAGTATACAGAACAGTATACGCCAAATAGGAAGATTTTACAAGAGGTTTGTTGCGGTTTTTTGCAATAAAAAGAGAAATTAGAATACAATGGAAAAAGTTGTTGCAAAATAAAACTTGTCATGCTATAATACGGCGTGTGTCCGGCGCTGGGCGCGCCATATTGGGATGTCGCCAAGCGGTAAGGCACCAGACTTTGACTCTGGCATTCGTAGGTTCAAATCCTGCCATCCCAGCCAACGACCCGCTAGCTCAGTTGGCAGAGCAATTGCCTTTTAAGCAATGGGTCTGGAGTTCGAATCTCCAGCGGGTCACCAAAAAGCAGATACCCCTTTCTGGGGTATCTGCTTTTTTCGCCGCTGGAGATTCGAAAGATAAAATGCGACGCAAATGCGCGTCCCCGCCGACGGCTGGACGGAGGCGAACAATTATTTTTGCCTAATGGCAAAAAAGCAAACGAATGACGCGGGTCACCAAAAAGCAGATACCCCTTTCTGGGGTATCTGCTTTTTTGCCGCTGGAGATTCGAAAGATATGGTGCAACGCGGGGCGCGGTGGCAAAAAAAACGCAAATTTTGAAAATATGTAAAAATTAGGATTTTACACGCTGTATGGTTATTTTCGCTGATTTTTACTATGAAAATTTGTGTATATTGTTAAAAATGCGCCGGGGCAATTGATTTATCATACTGCCTGTGATATAGTGTCAATTACTACAGAAATATTCTGTAAACATAGCGCGGGCGGTGGTGCACCGCCTGTAAATTATTCACAGAAATGAGGATAATCATGGACGAAAGAAAAGCGGAACTGAAGCAGCTTAAAAAAGCCTGCAAAAAGGCAAAGCGCAAAAATGTTACCCTATGGAAAACCTTGGGCATACTCTTTTTGGTGTTTGCCATTATCTTCTCTGCTGCAAGTGTAGCAGTCAAGATGTTTGACAACACAATGGCTGCTCTGTTAGGTGGCAGGTTCTGGGATGTGGAAAATGAAGATCCCAATGCTATCTATTTTGATGAAGATTTTGAAACGGACGCTGAGCGCCTGGACGCCGGCAAAGAGATCTGCTACCAGGTGGAAGCGGAGGGCGCAGCCCTGCTGATGAACAACGGTGTCCTGCCTCTGGCAGCAGGCTCCAAGGTCAGCACCCTGTCCACCAGCTCTGTAAACATCGTTTACGGCGGCACCGGCTCCGGCAATGTGGATGCATCCAAGGCAGACAACCTGAAGGTTGCCCTGGAGAAGTCCGGCTTTGAGGTCAACCCTACTCTGTGGGATTTCTATACCACCGGTGAGGGTGCCAAGTATTCCCGGGAATCCGGTGCGGGCGAGACCGCTGCACTGTTGGGTTCTTTCAATATCGGCGAAGCACCCTGGAGCGTTTACACCGATGAAGTGAAGAATTCCATTGAGACCTACGGCGATGCCGTGATCATCACCCTGTCCCGTATCGGCGGTGAAGGTGCTGATGCCAAGGGCGCGAATCCCGCGGAGACGAATTATCTGGCGCTGGACCAGAATGAAAAGGACATGATGGCTGCTGCCGCGCAGCTGAAGGCAGACGGCAAGGTCAAGTCCATCATCGTGCTGATCAATACATCCAACGCCCTGCAGGTGGACTTCCTGAAGGAAAACGAGTACGCAGTGGATGCGGTCCTGTGGATCGGCGGTGTAGGTGCATACGGCACCAACGCAGTCACCGATATCCTGGCAGGCAAGGTCAACCCCTCCGGCTCTCTGGTGGATACCTACTGCTACGACAACTTCTCTGCTCCTGCCATGAAGAACGCTGTCCCCGTGACCTATGCCGGCTACGACGGACAGAACATCCCCAATTATGCAGAGACCTACCTGATCTATCAGGAAGGCATCTATGTGGGCTATAAGTACTATGAGACCCGCTACGAAGACTATGTCATGGGTGTCGGCAACGCGGGCAATTATGCCTACGGTGACGATGTTGCCTTCCCCTTCGGTCACGGTCTGAGCTATACCGCCTTTGACTACAGCGATTTCGCGGTCGTCTACAACGAGGAGACAGACCAGTTTGCAGTCACAGTTACCGTTACCAACAGCGGTGATGTGGCAGGCAAGGAGACGGTCCAGGTCTATGCTCAGTCTCCCTACACCGATTACGATAAGGAAAATAAGGTCGAAAAGGCTGCTGTCCAGCTGATCGGCTTTGGCAAGACAGATGTGCTGGAGCCCGGCGCTTCCGAGAAGGTCACAGTCCTGGTGGATAAGCGGGATCTGGCAGCTTACGACACCTACGGTGCCAAGACCTACATCCTCGATGCCGGTGACTACTACCTGACTGTGGCGACCGATGCCCACAATGCCGTGAACAACATTCTGGCAGCCAAGGGCTATACGCCCGAGACCACTGATGGTCGTATGGATGATTTTGGTCTATTCACACTGACCTACAAGTACACCCAGGAAGCGTTCGATGCGCAGACCTACAGCACCTCTGCCAACGGCACGGAGATCACCAACCAGCTGTCCCTGGCCGATCCGAACCTGTATGAAGGCACCGAAGGTCAGAATGTGACCTGGCTGTCCCGTAATGACTGGGAAGGCACCTATCCCTCCGATGAGCAGATCGTATTGCAGCTGACAGACCTGCTGATCAAGGATCTGCAGCGGATTCGCTATAATGCGGCTGACTATGAGGCTGTGGAAATGCCCACGCTGGGCGCTGACAACGGCTTGAAGCTGGTGGAGATGATCGGTCTTGACTACGACGATCCCAAGTGGGAGCAGCTTCTGGATCAGCTGACCTATGACGAAATGGTCTCTCTGATCGGTGACAGCTTCCACTGGAGAATGCCCGCGGACTCCGTCCAGGCACCCGGCTCCCGTGATGAGAACGGACCCCAGGGTCTGACGGTTGCCCTGTTCGGTTCTACCCTGGGTGTTGAGACCACCGCCTTCACTTCGGAAGATGTGATGGCAGCCACTTTCAATACTGAGCTGATGTACCAGGTTGGCAACATTATTGGTAATGACTGCCTGGCGGCAGATGTTTCCTGTCTGTACGGCCCCGGTGCCAACATGCACCGTATGCCTTACGGCGGCAGAAACTTCGAGTACTACTCTGAGGACGGCTTCCTCTCCGGTGAGATCTGCGCTGCTGAGGTAAAGGGCATCCAGGAGAAGGGCGTGGATGTTGTAATCAAGCACTTCGCGCTCAACGATTCCGAGCAGGACCGTATCGGTCTGGGTGTTTGGGTCAATGAGCAGGCTGCCCGTGAGATCTATCTGAAGGCTTATCAGGCTGCTTTTGAAGAGGCTGGTGCCAATGGCGTTATGACTGCCTATACCCGCTGGGGTGCTGTGTGGTCCGGCGGTGTCAAGGGCTTGATGCCCAATATCATGCGTAAGGAATGGGGCAACAACGGCATGTCTATTACCGACAATGTCATTACTCCCATGGTCACCGGTGCAGACGGCGTTCTGGCAGGCACGACCACCTACGATGCGATGCTGCCCAATATCAACAATGAGCTTCCCGGCTACGAGAACGATCCTGTGATCGTTACTGCGATGCGCGAGGCGTGCCACCACAACCTGTACGCACTGGCAAATTCCTCTGCGATGAACGGCATCGGACCCGATACGGTTATCAAGACAAAGGAACTGCCCCTTGTGACGACTGTGCGTACAGTTATGATCGTACTGTGGGTGCTGCATGCGGGTGCTGTGGTGCTGTGGATCCTGGGTAAGAACAAGTGGAAGAAGACGGAAGCTTACCTGAACTACAAAACCATGAAAAACACCCTGAAGGCAGAAAAGAAGGAAAAGTAATCTAACAGGCGCGGTGCTCCGGCACCGCGCCTTATCTGTTATTGCAATATTGCAAAATGGGGAAGGATGTGCTACACTAAACATATAGATAAAGAAAGGGAGGTCTTTTTTATGGGTTATTACGATTACGGTTATAACGGTTATAACAGCATGGGGCTGGATGCAGCTACAGCGGGCGCTGTGGAATTTATGCTGGTGTTCCTGGTGGTCTTCTATCTGATAATGATAGCCGCATGCATTGCCTGCTATGTGCTGCAGGCTGTTGGTATGTATTCCATTGCCAAGCGCAGAGGAATCCACCATGCATGGCTTGCCTGGATTCCTGTGGGCAATCTGTGGCTGCTGGGCAGCATTTCTGATCAGTATCAGTACCTGGCGAAGGAGCGTGTGCGCAACCGCCGCGGTCTGCTGCTGGGACTGTCGATCGCCCTGTACGCCGTGATGATACTTATGTATGTAGGTATTATCTTTGCGGCGATCGGCATGCGTGGTGCGCTTTTGGCGATCACGGTGCTGTGTCTGCTCGCGTATTTTGTACTGGCGATCGTGGCGACGGTATTTCAGTACATAGCTATGTATGATCTGTACGCATCCTCTGATCCCGGCAATGCGGTGCTGTACACAGTGCTTTCTATCCTTTTCAGTATTTCTATGCCGTTCTTTGTTTTTGCCTGCCGGAAAAAGGATCTGGGTATGCCGCCCAGAAAACAAACCGTCCAGGAAGTTCCCTTTGTGGAAGCATCTGCAGATACAACGGAAGAATAAAAAAAGCCCGACCCTCTGACAGGAGGGTCGGTCTTTTAGATGCGCTTGATCAGATGGGTAGAAACGGTTTTGTAAATCAAGAAAGTGACGGCTGAATTAATTCCTGCTTTCAGTAAATTAAAGGGGAGAAAGACAGACAGCAGCATGCTGTCCACTACAGCAGTCGGAACACCCATAAAAAGTGGTGTAATGAAATGATTGGCAAGCAGCATCCCGATGCCCATTGCCAGTGTTCCGCATGCTAAAGCGAGCGCTGCGCCTTTGCGCGTATGCTTGTGCCGGTAGATCATACCGGCAGTAATACACAGAATGCTTGTAGAGATGACATGCATCAAAAAGCCGTATAGTCCGCTTTGGGCACTGACGGTCAGTGCCTGGATGGCGCTGGCGGCGATGGTCAGCAGAAGACCTGCCCATGGACCGTAGGTGAATGCGCCGATCAGGATAGGAATGTCTGCCGGATCGTATTCCAGAAACGCAGCAGCAGGGAAGAGGGGGAAATGGATCAGATATACAAGGATCACAGATATGGCTACCAACATAGCCATAACGGTCAGTTTTCGAAGGTTTTCGTGTTTCATATGCAAATCTCCACCAATAAAAAATACGCCCAGAGATACACTCAGGGCGTAAAAACGGAATAAGACTGCATCCTCTTTCATCCAGACTGTACTGTCGGTATCGGAATTGCACCGATTCAGCGCGTATGCGCTCGCGGACTGTTTTTCACCGCCGGTCGGGAATTGCACCCTGCCCTGAGGATATTATGAACTTGTCTAAAGCTTAGCATACCGGGCTGTGCTTGTCAAGGCGGAAAGAATGTGGTAAAGTAGCGTTATGTGGTTTCCGGTGCGGTGGAAACTGTGGGTGCGGTGGAGACTGTGGGTGCGGTCTCGGCAGGCTGGGCAGCCGGCTGCATTTTGAAGCCCTGCACCACACCCTTGGCAGCGGTATTGGTGATATCCCCGCCGATGATCTGGTTTTTGTATACCAGAAGCGTTGCGTAAACGGGCTCAGTGGCATCCGGATAGTTGTTGATCTTGTACACATAGCGCATTACTGTCTTTCCTGCATACTGGCTCAGATCGTAGCCCTGGCTTTTTTGAAGGGCGTTGTAGCGCTCATAAACCTCGGTCTGCTCCTGGGGTATACGCACCTGACTTGATTCTACCGGCGATGCGCTGACATCCCAGCCGAAATCGGTCAGAAATTTTACCCGGCTGTCATTGTTGGATACATTGGCACTGGTAGCGGCAGCGTCGTCGCTTCCGCCGAAGAGCAGGACGATCGCCAGAATCACCCCTACGATCGCCGCCAGAATTATGGCAGCTTTTTTTATATTGACCTTTGCGGTCATTACCATCATGGAAATCCCTCCTGTTTTAGTTATTGGCACTACAGCTTATTCACACTTAAGGAAAGGTAGAACAACAGCGATGCAACGATTGGACAAATTCCTGTGCGATTGCGGTACAGGCACCCGCAGTCAGGTCAAGGCGATCCTGCGCACCGGACGGGTGTGCGTGGACGGCATAGCCGTGTGTGACGGTGGGACGAAGGTGGACCCGCAAAAGCAGACGGTTACCCTGGATGGGCAGCCCCTGCGGATCACCGGTCGTCTGGTGGCTATGCTCAACAAGCCGGCGGGCTATGTAACGGCTACAGAGGATGCGACGGAGCGAACGGTCATGGAGCTGCTGCCACCCCAACTGCGGGGGTTGGACCTAAAGCCTGTGGGACGGCTGGACAAGGCGACGGAAGGACTGCTGCTGTTTACCAACGACGGCGACCTTCTGCACAGGCTTATCAGTCCGAAAAAGGAGGTCCCCAAGCGCTACTATGCCCGGCACACAGGAACGGCGGGTGAGGCGGATGTTCTGGCATTTGCGGAAGGTCTGACCCTCCGGGACGGTACGGTGTGTCTGTCTGCCAAGCTGGAGCCGTTGGGCGAGGGAGAGAGCTTGGTGACCGTTTGTGAAGGCAAGTATCACCAGGTGCGCCGGATGCTGGCATCCCGGGGGATGACAGTGGAGTATCTTGCGCGTCAGCAGTTCGGAAACCTCACGCTGGGGTCACTTCCCATGGGAAGTATGCGGCTGCTTACAGAGGAAGAGATCGGTTTTTTGGAAAAATGACGAATAAAATCATGATATTTTTCTAAAAAAACAAGCACATTTTGGCGCAATTTTCCGGAAGTTCGGTATTTTAACTAAAAATGAAGAGGGTTTTTGCAACAAAATGTCAAAACCTACTTGCAAATTGCGCAAAAACCATATATAATAATAGGGCAGATTTATTAGATGCGCATTTGTGCAACTTTCTAAGGAGGCCCGAAAATGTCCAACAGTGTTTTTCAGAGCGTGATCGTTCAGCTGAAGGATGCTGTCGATCGTACATTTGGTGTGATCGATACCGACGGCTGTGTGATTTCCTGTACCGACCCTGCCCTTTTGGGTGAGTGCTGGTCTGATGCTGCGGTACGGGTAGCATCTTCTTTAAGCAGTGCGGTTACCTTTGGTCAGAAGACCTTCCGCGCGATCGTCAGTAGTACGGATGCCTTTGAATATGCGGTGTTTTGCACCGGTGATGATGAGCAGGCGCGTGCCCACTGTAACCTGGCGTATATCAGCCTGAACAATGCCAAGGTTTTTTATGAGGAAAAGCATGACAGAGGCACCTTTATTAAAAATATTATCATGGACAATATCCTTCCCGGCGATATCTATATCCGGGCGAAGGAGCTGCATTTTGCTACAGAGGCACCCCGGGCGGTGTTCCTTGTGCGTCAGGTAGGACACAGTGAGGTGTCTGCTGTGGATGTGCTGGCGGGAAAGCTTACGGATAAGATGCAGGATTTTGTCATCAGCATCAATGAGACCGATATTGCGGTCATTAAGCAGCTGGCAAATGAGCCGCGTTCCGGCGAGCTGGAAAAGCTGGCAAAGACCATGGAGGATGCTCTGCGCAACGAGCTGTTCGTCAAGTCGGTCATTGGTATCGGCACTGTGGTGTACCACCTGCGTGAGCTGGCGGATGCTTATAAGGAAGCCCAGACTGCCATCGATGTGGGCAAGGTGTTCGACACAGAGAAGAGCATCATCAACTACGAAAATCTGGGCATTGGGCGTCTGATCTATCAGCTGCCGACGACTCTGTGCGAGATCTTCCTGACGGAGGTCTTTAAGAAGAACTCCATCGATGCCCTTGACCAGGAGACCTTGTTTACCATCAACAAGTTCTTTGAGAACAATCTGAATGTATCCGAGACCCCCCGTAAGCTCTTTGTCCACCGGAATACTCTGGTGTACCGCCTGGAGAAGATCAAGAAGCTGACGGGTCTGGATCTGCGGCAGTTTGATCATGCCATCGAGTTTAAGGTGGCGCTGATGGTCCGCAAGTATTTGTCCTCCCGGGAAAATCGTTGATATTGTTTGGCTTTTGGGACTGCACCTTTTGGTGCAGTCCTTTTTTGTGCTTCGGATGTCAAAAATTCGCCCTATTCTTTGGTTATTCTGCCATATATTTTCTGGGAATGTTATGTTGACAACCCCGTTTACAATGTGTTACAATTTGGTTACACATATTTTTTGGAGTATTATGTAATATGATTGAATTTTCTGATGTGACCAAGTCCTATTCTGTCGGCACACAAGCGCTGCGGGGCGTATCGCTGCAGATCGAGGACGGTGAATTTGCATTCCTGGTGGGACCTTCCGGCTCCGGTAAGTCCACTATCATCAAGCTCATCACAGGTGAGCTCAGACCTACCTCCGGTACGGTCCATGTTAACGGCTATTCCCTGGAACGCATCCGTAAGCGTGAGATACCGCACCTGCGCCGTACCGTTGGCGTGGTGTTCCAGGATTTCCGTCTGATCGAGACGAAAACGGTTTACGAAAATGTGGCGTTTGCCATGCGTGTTATCGGTGCCCAGGAGCAGGAGATCCGGGAGCGCGTGCCCTATGTGCTGGAGCTGGTGGGACTGGAGACCAAGAGCCGCCGCCATCCCAATGAGCTTTCCGGCGGTGAGCAGCAGCGTCTTGCCATTGCCCGGGCGCTGGTCAACAACCCTTCTACCATTATTGCAGACGAGCCTACCGGCAACCTTGACCCTGCCCGTTCTCTGGAGATCATGAGTCTGCTGCAGGAGATCAACAATCTGGGGACGACGATTCTGGTAGTCACCCACGCACAAGACCTGGTGGAACGCTTCGGCAAGCGCGTGATCGTGCTCAACGAAGGCTTGATCGCCAGTGACGGAATGGACGGTTATTACGCATATGAAGATCAATAATCTTGGATATTTGATGAAAGAGGGCATCCGGGGCATTTTTCTGCACGGCTTTATGTCCTTTGCCGCTGTGTGTGTCACAGTGGCGTGCCTGCTGATCGTGGGCAGCTTCTCCTGCCTGATGCACAATGTGAACATTATGGTGGAGGATCTGAATAAGACCAATGAAATACTGGTTTATATCGACACAGAGCTGCCGGATGCGGAGGCAAAAAGCGTCGGTACCCAGATCAACCAGATCGAAAATGTCCACAACGCGGTGTTTGTCTCCCGGGAGGAGGCACTGGAAAGCTTTGTGGCAGAGCATGAAAATGAAAGTGCCTTTTCCGGTGTGGATGCCAACGACCTGCGCCACCGCTTTGTTGTAACGCTGGTGGACAATGCCCTTATTGAGCAGACGGTAGAGCAGATCAGCGCCATCTCCGGTGTTGCAAAGATCAACGCGGCTTATGAACTGGCAGAGGGCTTTAACACATTGCAGAATGTTTTGCACATTGCGTCCTTTGCAGTTATTGCTGTTTTGCTGGTTGTGTCCCTGCTGATCATTTCCAACACGGTCAAGCTTGCTATGTATGACCGCCGGGATGAGATCGCGATCATGAAAATGGTCGGTGCGACCAACGGCTTTATCCGGCTGCCCTTCGTGGTGGAGGGCTTCCTGCTGGGTATGATCGGTGCGGCGCTGGCGTTTTTCTTGGAGTGGCTGATGTACAACGGTCTGGTCGCCCGGCTTGCGGCAGTTGACACGCTGAAGCTGTTTAACTTTGTTCCCTTTACCCAGCTGCTGTGGCCCATGGTGGCGACCTTCACCGCCGCCGGTCTGTTTGTTGGCGTTGTGGGCAGCTGGACCTCGATCCGGAAGTTTATGGATGTGTAAAGGAGGGTATAATGAAAGACAGAAAGTTTAGAATTTCCCTCTTGGCTGGCATGCTGGCAGCGGTTTTGGCATTCGGCATGCTTGGCGATGTACTGCCCCGTGAGGCAGAGGCTGCCTCCTCCAGTGCACTGAAGGAGCAGCTGGATGCGCTGAAGGAAGAAAAGAAGAAAATTCAGTCGCAGCTGAAGGATCTGGAAGGACAGCTTTCCGATAACCTCAGTGACATGGAGCAAATCGTTGCCCAGAAGAATGTTATCGACCAGGAGATATTCATGCTCTATGAGCAGGTCGAGAATATCAATGAGCAGGTGGCTGCCTACAGCTTGCTGATCGCCGACAAGCAGGAGGAGCTGGATGCCGCCCAGGCGCACCTGGCTGAGCTGAATGAAAAGAATAAAGAGCGTGTGCGTGCCATGGAGGAGGACGGCAATCTCTCATACTGGTCTGTCCTGTTTAAGGCAAACAGTTTTTCTGATTTTCTGGACCGGCTGAATATGATCGAAGAGATCGCAGCGGCTGACCAGCGCCGTTTAACAGAAATGAGCGAGGCTGCCAAGGTGGTGGCAGAGGCAAAGGAATCTCTGGAAACCGAGAAGGCAGGACTGGAGGAAAACAAGCAGGAGCTGCTTGCCTCCCAGGAAAAGCTGGAGGAAAAGCGCAAGGAAGCAGACGGACTGCTTGCCCAGCTGGTAGCTGAGGGGGAAAAGTATGAAGCACTGATCGCCGCGGCTGAGGAAGAAGAAGAGAAGATCCTCAACAACATCGACGATGTGCAGGATGATTACGATGCAGCGAAGTATAGGGAGTGGCTGGCGACCTCTGTTCCTCCCACCACCTCAGCATCCCATTCTTCCAACTCCTCCTCCGGCGGCACAGCCGGTGCACCTACGAACACTGCCGGCATCACTTGGTTGAAGCCCTGTTCCTACTCTCGGGTGTCCAGTCCCTACGGCTGGCGGATCCATCCGGTCTACGGAGACTGGCGCTTCCACAGCGGCATTGACTTGTCTGCTTCCCAGGGCACGCCTATCGTGGCGACCCGCAGCGGCAAAGTGACTGTTGCCAAGTACAGTTCCTCCGCCGGCTATTATGTGACACTCAACCACGAGGACGGCTTTGAAAGCAAGTATCTGCATATGACCCACTATGTAGTAGGTGTGGGCGATTATGTAACTGCCGGTCAGGTGATCGGCTATGTAGGCTCTACCGGTACATCCACTGGTCCGCACCTGCACTTTACGATCTGCTATAACGGCGGCTCTGTAAATCCTGCGGACTATATCAATTTCTGAAAACGCTCCCACAGCCTGGAACTCCGGGCTGTGGGAACTGTTCTATTTTTGAGGTGATACAATGAAGAAAAATAAATGGCTGGCGGGGCTGCTTGCCTTTGGATCCTATGTCCTGGTAGCGGCAGTGGCATCTGCAGCTACGCTGTTTCTGTTTGTGGGAACGGATGTGCCGGGACGGTCAAAGCTGGAGCAGCTGGAGGCGCTGATCACAGAGTGCTTCATCGGCGAAGCAGATAAGACGGCAATGGAAGACGCAGCCGCCGCGGCGATGATCGGTGCCCTGGGCGACCGGTGGAGCTATTATATCCCGGCGGCAGACTATGCAGCCTATGTGGAGCAGATGAAAAATGCCTATGTGGGCATTGGCGTGACGATTCTCACCGCAGAGGGCGCAGAGGGCTTTGAGATTACCAGAGTGGATGAAGGCGGCGGCGCGGCAGCTGCGGGAATCCAGGCAGGGGATGTGATCGTAGAGGTCGAGGGCGAGCGTGTGCTGGATCTGGGACTGGACACTGCGAAAAACCGCATCCGGGGCGACGAAGGCACACAGGTATCCCTGACGGTCCTGCGGGATGGGGAAAGGCTTACCTTTTCCGTCGCACGCCAGACTGTTCAGGTGGTGGTCGCCAGGGGACAGCTTCTGGAAAACGGAATCGGACTGATCACCATTACCAATTTTGACGATCGCTGTGCTGCCGAAACACTGGCTGCCATTGAGCAAATGCGTGCCCAGGGGGCAGAAGCCCTGATCTTTGATGTACGCAACAATCCCGGCGGCTATAAGAAGGAGCTTGTGCAGGTGCTGAATTATCTGCTTCCGGAAGGACCGCTGTTTCGCAGTCTTTCCTACACAGGCAAGGAAACAGTGGATTCCTCCGATGCAGACTGCCTGGAGATGCCCATGGCGGTACTGATGAACGGCAGCAGTTATTCCGCGGCAGAGTTCTTCGCTGCGGCGCTGGACGAATACGACTGGGCGATCCTGGTAGGGGAGGCGACCACCGGAAAGGGCTACTTCCAGAATACCTTCCAGTTAACCGACGGTTCTGCAGCGGCATTGTCTGTGGGTAAGTACTTCACGCCCAACGGCGTGAGCCTTGCAGATGAGGGCGGACTGACACCGGAGATTGCGGTGGAGGTGGACGACCGGACAGCTGCAAGCATCTATGCCGGGACCCTGTCGCCGGAGGATGACCCCCAGGTCCAGGCGGCAGTGGCTGCACTGCTGGAGCAGATGGGAAAATAATGGGTATTTTATGCAAATATTCTTGACGAAATAAGGATTTACGGCTATAATATCTTGAGCTATCGAAACTTTTGTGAAAGGATCTTTATTATGGCTAAGGAATTTAAGATCACCAGTCTGCGGTTGGCAGAGCTGGAAAAGGAACTGAATTATCTGAAAACGACCCGTGAGCGTGAGATTGCTGCGATGATCGCGGAGGCGCGCTCCTACGGTGACTTGTCCGAAAACTCGGAATATGATGCCGCCAAGAATGAGCAGGCAAAGCTCTACGGACGCATTGCACAGATCGAGGATATCCTGTCTCATGCAGTGATCATTGAGGATGAAAATGAGCTGTCCGGCCGTGTAGGTCTGGGCTGTACCGTAACGGTAGAGGATCTGGCGACCGGTGCGCGCAGCGAGTATCGCATTACCGGCTCTCAGGAAGCAAATCCCATGGAGGGCAAGCTTTCTGACGATTCCCCCTTTGGGCGTGCTGTCGTAGGCAAGTCTGTGGGGGAGACCTTCTCGGTTATTGCCCCTGCCGGTTCTTATGATATGAAGGTCGTTGACATTACGCGCGAGGGATGATCTATGGCAAAGTTTACACCCCAGGCAGAAATGTCTTACAGT
>JAZSHB010000053.1:0-19192 GCA_045533015.1 Faecousia sp. | reverse complement strand
TGTGACTCCCTTGCCATCGCCATCGGCACCAGCCACGGCGCTTACAAGTTCACTCCCGAGCAGTGCACTGTCAACGTGCAGGGCATTCTGGTGCCTCCCGCACTGCGCTTCGATGTTCTGGAAGAGGTCACCCGCCGTCTGCCCGGTTTCCCCATCGTTCTGCACGGCTCTTCCTCCGTTCCCCAGGAGTACGTGGCAATGGTCAACGCCAACGGCGGCAAGATGCCCAATGCCATCGGTGTGCCCGAGGAACAGCTGCGTAAGGCTGCGGCTCTGTCCGTCTGTAAGATCAACATCGACTCCGACTTGCGTCTTGCAATGACCGGCACTGTCCGTCAGTACTTCAACGAGCATCCTGATCACTTCGATCCCCGTCAGTACCTGAAGCCCGCCCGTGCCAACATCAAGGAACTGGTCCGCCACAAGCTGGTCAATGTCCTGGGCTGCGCCGGCAAGGCTTAATTCCCACAGTATATCAAATACCGCTTATATAAGGGTTCTATTAATAAATGTTGGGGTCAGGCTCATCGCCTGACCCCAACATTTGTTATAGAACCTCTTGTTCAGAGAAATACCCCTAACCGCCAAATATCCATTTTGACGGTTTAGTGCTTTTTTGACACGCTGCGGGACGCTCCTGCCGGAGCGTCCCTGAAGTCTAATCTATCTCTAGCTGAACATATTCGCCGGTTTGCCAGTCGTAGATCAGCGGATCGGCATTAAATGTGTCAATACAGATGTACCGGTCTTCCAGTACAGAAAATTCAAACACACTTTCAACCAGTGTTGTAGCCTCACCGGTGGCAAGGTCGTAGCACTTAAGCGGATATGTACCAGCCCGATCAATGTATAGCACACAGCCGTCCAAAACCTGATAGAACCAGGAATAGACCGGCAAGGGCGTGACTTCCCCACCGTGAACACGGTTGACCCGATAACGCTCACCGGTGGCTTTCTGATCGTCCGCATTCATCCATTCGCAGATGTAAAGATCTTCTCCGTCCGCTACGATATTGTTTGGGTCAAAGGGAAGCGGGATCTGCTCAAATGCGATCACATCCTTGGCACTGCGGAAATAACAGTGCTCCTCCGTGTTCTCAATTGCATAAATGTAGGTGTCATCTACAAAATAGGAATAAACATTTTCCAACAGATCGGTCTGCTCAAAGGTCACCAGATCCACCCGGGACAACATCGTACCGCCGTTATTGATGTAAAGCTGATCACCGTCGGCATAGGCACGGGTAGCCTCCACATCCGGACAAATACTGTAGGGCTCGGAGCCATCCTTGGGCTGTACACGAAGCCCCCAAAATTCTGCTCTGTTCGGTGCAGTCTCATCCTCCGGTTCTACTGCCAGTCCCATGCTGTTTACATAGACGATGGCATCCTGCGTGGCGAACATATAGTGGGGCGTTTCAAATTTATCACTCAGCGGATAGGTCTTTACGATGTTGCCATTCGAATCACACTTGTAGATATATCCCGGAACGCCCTGATAAATATAGCCGTCACTGTAGACAAATCCAGACATGCCTGTGGCAAGATTCGATGCGGAAGAACCATTTTTCTCTGCTTTTAAGATTCCGGTAAGAATACCGGTGCTTGCCATAGCAGTGATTCCCAGAGCTGCCACAATGGCAACTGCCAAAAGGATACGGCGCACGCTTTTGCCGCTGGGGCGCACCGGGCGCTCCGCCTCCAGCAGATAGTCCTCGCTGACTCCGCCGATGGCTTCCAATAGCTGTTCGCGTTTCATATTATGTATCCCTCCTGTATCAGATATTTTTTCAATTTTTGCCGTGTACGGCTGAGCATCATGCGCACATTGCTTTCCTTCAAACCGTAGCGGTTTGCAATGGCAGGCACTTCCTCCAGATAAAAGTACCTGCGCAAAAATACGCTTCGCCGCATGGCAGGCTCGTTTTTCAGAAATGCCGTGACCGTCCGTCCCAGTTCCTTGGTATCGATGGCTTCCTCGGGACTTCCGTCCTGCGCAATGCACTCGCCCAGTTCCTCAAGAGCAAGGCTCACCTGCCCGCCGCCACGGCTTTGGGCGGTATTTTTACGCCAGATGCTTAGCGCCTTATTGCGGGTAATACATCCCAAAAACAAGCGCAGATACTTTGGTACATGAGGCGGGATGGAATCCCAGACCGCCAGCCAGGTGTCTGCCACCGCTTCTTCCACATCGGCAGAGTCGGTCAAAATTCCGGCAGCAATCGTGCGGCAGTAGCTGCCATACAGCGCCATACATTCCTTGATCGCCTGCTCATCCCGCCTTTGAAACAGTTCTATAATTTTCTCGTCGTTCATCCGGCATCTCCTTTCTTAGAAAGGCCCTTCTGCTTTATAAGACGCGAAGGGGTTAGATATTGTAACACATGGGGCAAGTTCCAATTTATCGCTCCGTTCGTAATTCCTTGTAAGGGCGGTCTTTGACCGCCCGCAGGCGACCGTAGGCCGCCCCTACAATAAAACAACACACCGATAAACCGGAATGTGACGCTTTGCAACTGCCACTTGTAAAGTTTCCTAAAATGTGGTAAACTAAGTTGATTTATTATGAAATGTGATTACGGAGTAGATGTTATGTCAACTTTAGAACAAGAAATCAGCCGCCGCCGTACCTTTGCCATCATTTCCCACCCCGACGCCGGTAAGACTACATTAACTGAAAAATTCCTGCTGTACGGCGGTGCCATCGCCCAGGCGGGTGTCGTCAAGGGCAAAAAGAACTCCCGCGCTGCCACCTCCGACTGGATGGAGATCGAAAAGCAGCGTGGTATTTCCGTCACCAGCTCTGTCATGCAATTTCAGTACGGCGGCTTCTGCATCAACATTCTGGACACACCCGGTCACCAGGACTTCTCTGAGGACACCTACCGCACCCTGATGGCAGCGGATTCCGCGGTCATGGTCATCGACGGTGCCAAGGGCGTAGAGCCTCAGACCCGGAAGCTTTTTAAGGTCTGCGCCATGCGCCACATCCCCATCTTCACCTTTATCAACAAGATGGACCGGGAGACCCAGGACCCCTTTGACCTGCTCGACGAGGTGGAACGGGAGCTGGGTATTGAAACCTACGCTATGAACTGGCCCATCGGCTGCGGAAAGGATTTCCAGGGCGTGTACGACCGGGAAAACAGCCAGCTGCTGTTTTTCTCCGGGCTGAACGGTAAGGCAAAGGCAGACAAGCAGGCGATCGACCTGTACGATCCCCAGGTGGCACAGCTTCTGGACAGCGAGCAAAAGCATCAACAGCTGATCGACGATGTGGAGCTGCTGTCTGCCGGCAGAGAGATGGATATGGAAGCTGTGCGCAACGGTACCCTCAGTCCCGTATTCTTCGGTTCTGCCCTGACCAACTTCGGCATCGAGCCGTTTTTGGAGGCATTTTTGAAATTAACACCCCCGCCCCTGTCCCGTACCGCGGACTGCGGTCTGGTGGATGCCTTTTCTCCGGATTTTTCCGCCTTTGTGTTCAAGATTCAGGCGAACATGAACAAGGCGCACCGGGACCGGCTGGCATTTATGCGTATTTGCTCCGGCAAGTTCCAGCGGGATACAGAATACTACCATATGCAGGGCGGCAAGAAGATGCGCCTGTCCCAGCCCCAACAGCTGATGGCAGCGGAACGGGAGATCGTGGAGGAAGCCTACGCCGGTGATGTGATCGGCGTGTTTGACCCGGGCATTTTCGCCATCGGTGACACCATCACCGTCCCGGGCAAAAAGTTCCTGTACTCCGGTATCCCCACCTTCGCCCCGGAGCATTTTTCCCGGGTGTCCGCCAAGGATTCCATGAAGCGCAAGCAGTTTGTCAAGGGTACAGAGCAGATCGCCCAGGAGGGCGCGATTCAGATCTTTAAGGTGCCCAACTCCGGTATGGAGGAGGTCATCGTGGGTGTCGTGGGCACGCTGCAATTTGATGTGTTCCAGTACCGGATGAAAAACGAGTATGGCGTGGAGCTGCGGATGGAGGGTCTGCCCTACGAGGAGATTCGCCTCATCGACAGCTATCCCGGCGACCTAAGCGACCTAAATCTTGGCTCGGATGCTGAGCTTCTGGAGGATTACCGCGGCCGCAGCTTGCTGGTGTTCTCCAGCTATTGGGCGATCGATTTCACCGTCAAGCGCAACCCCGGTCTGGAGCTGTCCGAGATCGTGGTAGCAGAAGGTTAATAAAAAAACGGGCGTGTTGCAATCGATGCAACACGCCCATTTTGTTTAGAATTGGGTGGGTTGGATGTGCCAGATCTCCTCGGCGTACTGCCGGATGGTCCGGTCAGAGGAGAACTTCGCACCGCAGGCAATGTTCATCAGGCACTTTCTGCCAAATGCCAGGCGGTCGGCATAGTCCCGGTTAGCACAGAGCTTCGCTTCCAAATAGGGCTCATAATCCCACAGCAGGAAGTAATGGTCCGCCTTATGCCAATGGGTGCCGTCCAGCAGCGCGTGGTACAGCTCTCTCTGGTCGTCGTCCGTGGGTACGGTGCCGTCCACCAGGGTGTCGATAGCGCGGCGCAGCTGGGGGTTCCTGTCGTATACGATCCGGGCGCAGTAGGCATCCCGTCCGCTGTTGATCTCCTCCACGGTAGCACCGAAGATATAGTTGTTCTCCATGCCCGCTTCCTTGACGATCTCCACATTGGCGCCGTCCAGCGTACCCAGGGTCACAGCGCCATTGAGCATCAGCTTCATGTTGCCGGTGCCGGATGCCTCTGTGCCTGCAGGCGATATCTGCTCGGAGATGTCCGCCGCAGGGATGATATGCTCGGCATAGGAGCAGTTATAGTTCTGAACAAATACCACCTTCAGCTTATCGCTGACCGCAGGATCATTGTTGATCATCCGGGCGATCCGGTTGATATAGCGGATGATCGCCTTGGCACGGGCATAGCCGGGTGCGGACTTCGCACCGAACAGGTAGACCGTAGGCTGGAAGTCCGGCAAGCTGCCGTCCTTCAGACGGAAGTAGATATCCACGATAGACAGGGCATTGAGCAGCTGCCGCTTGTACTCGTGCAGACGCTTGACCTGAACATCGAACAGGAAATCCGGGTCGAGCCGGATGCCCTCACGCTGATACAGCTGCTGGCACAGCTGCTCCTTTTTCTGCCGCTTCACCGCGTTGAACTGGCGTACCATATCATCGTCGATCATGGGCTTGAGCTTTCCGACCCGGTCCAGATCGTTCATAAAGTCGCCGCCGATGCGATACTTGATCAGCTGGGTCAGCTCCGGATTGCACAGACCCATCCAGCGACGGGGGGTCACACCGTTGGTCTTATTCTGGAAGCGCTCCGGATAGACTGCATACCAGTCCCGGAACAGATCGTCCTTTAAGATCTGGGAGTGAATCTCGGCAACGCCGTTGACATAGCTGCCCACATACACGCTCAGGTTTGCCATGTAGGCGGTATTGTCCCGGATAATAAACAGCTGGGGATGCTCGCTTTTCAGCTTTTCGTCGATACGGATGATAATATCCGTGATCTCCGGTACGACGCTGCGCAGCAGGTCCAGAGGCCACTTCTCCAGCGCCTCACCCATGACCGTATGGTTGGTGTAGGAGAAGGTCTTCTGGGCAATGGCAAAGCTCTGTTCAAAGTCCATGCCCTCCAGCATCAGCAGACGAATCAGCTCCGGAATGGACATAGCGGGGTGGGTGTCGTTCAGCTGCACGGCATAGAACTCCGCAAAGCGGCTCAGATCCGTTCCATGGGCAGATTTGTACACCCGCATCATATCCTGCAGGGATGCAGAGGACAGCACATACTGCTGCTTGATGCGCAGGCGCTTGCCCTCCCATGTGGAATCGTTCGGATACAGCACACGGGTGATGTCCTCTGCCTTGTTCTTCTGGGTCAGCGCCCGCAGGTAATCCTGGTCGTTGAAGGCATTGAAATCCAGTTCCTCCTCCGCCTCACACTGCCAAAGACGCAGGGTGCCGATATTATCCGTGCCGTAGCCGATCACCGGCACATCGTAGGGAACTGCCAGAACCGTATGATCCGGGAAGCTGACCTTTACCGTATGGTTATAGCGGCGGTAGGACCAGGGATCACCGTACTTTGCCCAGTCGTCAGCGGATTCCTGCTGGCTGCCGTTTGTGTCAAAGCTCTGCTTGAACAGACCGAAGCGGTAGCGCAGACCGTAGCCGGACAGCGGAATATTGGTGCTGGCTGCGCTGTCCAAAAAGCACGCCGCAAGTCTTCCCAGACCGCCGTTGCCCAGCGCTGCGTCCTCCACATCCTCCAGAATCGCCAGATCCACACCGTGCTCAGCAAAGACCTGCTTCATCTCCTCCAGAATGCCAAGATTGTAGAGGTTGGAGTACACCAGCCGTCCGATCAGATACTCCGCAGAAATATAATACGCCTTTCTCTGATGCATACGGGTATGCTTGCTGCGGTTCCAGTTTTCACTGATCGCCATCATCACAGCCTTACCCAGTGCCTCGTGAAGCTCCTGGGGCGTTGCGTCCTGCAAGGAAACATCATAGGTGAACTTCAGCTGTGCCTCCGTCATCTTTAAGATTTGCAAGCAATCATATTTCATCGTTTACTTCTCCTTATCATATGGCACGCGGCCATAGAGTTTTGTCAGCCGGAAGATCTTCCCGGCGAGCAAGTCATCATAACTGCCTTTTTCTGCGCGCCATGTCCAATTGCCGTTCATTGTGCCGGGGAAATTCATGCGCGCCTCGCCGCCCAGCTCCAGATAATCCTGCAGCTGCACGATACAGATATCGGAAACGCTGCTCAGGGCAGTACGAATTACCCCCCAGACATAGCCCTCAGAGGCAGTCAGGTGCATATACTCTGCGGCGTAGGCGACCGCCTCCGCCGGGGCTGTTTCAAACCATTGCACCAGGGTCATATTGTCATGGGTGCCGGTATAGCAGACCGTATTCCCAATATAGCTATGCGGTAAATATGCGGAAGGTTCCCGGGAATCAAACGCAAAGCCCAACACCTTCATGCCGGGCAGACCGGCTTCATCCCGCAGGTCCAAAACTTCCTGGGTCAGATACCCCAGATCCTCCGCGATCAGCTCCAGCCGGGGCAGCGCTGTCTGCACAGCACGGATAAAGTCCATACCCGGACCCTTCTCCCATTTGCCGCCCTTGGCAGTCGTATCCCCAAAAGGCACCGACCAATATGCCTCAAAGCCCCGGAAATGGTCCAGGCGCACCCGGTCATACAGCCTTCCTGCAGCCGCCAGCCGGCGAAGCCACCAGCGGTAGCCGTCCTTTTTCATCACATCCCAGCGATACAAGGGGTTGCCCCAAAGCTGTCCGTCCGCGGTAAACCCATCCGGCGGCACACCTGCCACAGCGGTGGGTCTTCCCTCCGCATCCAGCTGAAACAGCTCCGGCGCGCACCACACATCCACACTGTCCAGCGGCACATAGATCGGCACATCCCCGATCACCTGCACGCCGTTTTCATGGGCATATGCCAAAAGCCAGGACCATTGCCGGTAGAAAAGGTACTGAACAAAGCTGTAAAAGCGGATCTCTTCCTTCAGCATCTGGCGTGCCTGCCAGATCGCCTCCGGCTCCCGGTGCTTCAGCGGCGCTTCCCACTGATACCAGGGCTTTCCGCCGTTTTTGTCCTTCAGTGCCATATACAGCCCAAAGTCGGGCAGCCAGCTGCCGTTCTCAAGGCAGAAATCTGCCAGCGCCTGGGCTTCCGAGAAGCGTTTGTACGCACAGCGAAAAAGCTCCATCCGGTTTTGGTACAGAAGTCCGTAATCGACCCTGGTCTGCGTCTGGCACCAGCAAAGGCTTGCCGGCTCCTCCGGTTTCAGAAGTCCCTCCTGCACCAGCAGGTCCAGATCGATCAGATACGGATTTCCGGCAAACGCAGAATTGGATTGGTACGGAGAATCCCCATACCCCGTAGGGTTCAGGGGCAGGATCTGCCAGTAGCTTTGTCCTGCCTTTTTCAGAAAATCCACAAACCCGAAAGCTTCTGCTCCCATGGTGCCCACGCCGTAGGGTCCGGGCAGGGAGGTGATATGCATTAAAACACCGCTTCCACGCATGGATCGTTCTCCTTCTTTTATGTGCTGAAACGCCGTCAGATTCCGTGGGAATACTTCCCCCCATTATCTGATTTACCCTATGAGATTAATACTTTTTTGCCTTTTTGTCAAGGAAAACTCCTGCTTTTGAAGCACTTTTGGAAAAAATACAAAAAAAACAGACCTGCCTGATTGGCAGGTCTGTTCATTAAGTAGATTTTAGGCTTCCAGGTTGATCTTGGTCTCCTTGCTGAAGACATGGCAGACATTTCCGCCAAAGCCGACCTTGACCTCAGTTCCGTGCTTCATAGCAGAAACCTCAGCACCGGTCATATTCATGGTGGAAACGATGACGATCGCATCCGTACCTGCGATGTCAACATGCAGGTGGACAGAGGAGCCCATCAGCTCGTTAACAGCGATCTTTGCAGTGATGCCTTCGTCAACCAGAGACATATGCTCGGGGCGGACGCCCACAACGATCTCCTGCTCCTCAACACCGTTGGCGCTCAGGGCTGCCTGCTTCTCCTCAGACAGCTCGACCTTGTAGCCGTTCAGATCAACAACATATTTTCCGCTGTCCTTGACCAGCTTTGCGTCGAACATATTCATACGGGGAGAGCCGATGAAGCCGGCGACGAACAGGTTGTAGGGATGGTTGAACACCTCCTGAGGTGTGCCGACCTGCTGGATGAAGCCGTCCTTCATGATGACGATCCGGTCGCCCAGGGTCATTGCCTCAGTCTGGTCGTGGGTAACATAGACGAAGGTGGTATCGATACGCTGACGCAGCTTGATGATCTCAGCACGCATCTGGTTACGCAGCTTGGCATCCAGGTTGGAAAGGGGCTCGTCCATCAGCATGACCTTGGGGTCACGGACGATCGCACGACCAATGGCAACACGCTGACGCTGACCGCCAGACAGAGCCTTGGGCTTACGGCCCAGATACTGGGTGATATCCAAAATTTCAGCAGCTTCCTTAACCTTGCGGTCCAGCTCATCCTTGGGTGTATGACGCAGCTTCAGAGCGAAAGCCAGGTTTTCATACACGGTCATGTGGGGATACAGCGCGTAGTTCTGGAAGACCATGGCGATATCGCGGTCCTTAGGCGCAACATCATTGACCAGCTTGTCGCCGATCCACAGCTCGCCGTCGGAGACCTCCTCCAGACCTGCGATCATACGCAGGGTGGTGGACTTACCGCAGCCGGAGGGACCGACCAGAACAATGAATTCCTTGTCCTGAATCTCCAGGTTGAATTCCTGGACAGCCACAACGCCCTGCTCTGTGACCTGCAGCTGTGCCTTATCCTTCTGCTGCTCCATGTAGTTGGCGTAAGCATCAGGATCCTTCTTCTGCAGCTTTGCGAGGGTCTTCTCCTTCTTTTTGTTCCGCTTGATGTCATCGCCGCTGAACGGGTAGATCTTCTTGATGTTCTTCAGGGTTACATTTGCCATACTTGCACGACTCTAAGCACACCGACTCCTCGCGTGTACTCTCACCGCAGCCAGGTAAAATAGCTGGGGCATTACGACAGGTCTCCACACTGCCGCACCGTGAGTCTAACGGGTTATCATTTTTCCTCCTTTTGTGACACAGAACATCTATTTTGTGGAGTAGATTGCCCTATGCCCGGATGGTATTATGATACCATACAGACCCTGTTTGTGCAATGGTGTTTTCTTACAGTTTTTGGTATCGATTTTTGTCTATTTTGACAACAATTACAACAGCTTCCATGCGCCCTGCCGATCCTTCTTCAGGGCGCAGCTGTAGTAGCAGGTCATGGCTTTCTCCAGGTACAGGCTATCCTGTACGCCCGCCGTTTCATAGCAGGCGTGCATTGCCAGCTGCGCAAGTCCGATATCCGCCGTGGGCACTGCCACATGGGTCAGGGAAATGCAGCCCAGGGTGGCGCCGCCCGGCAGATCCGCCCGGTTGTAATAGGTCTGCACCGGGACTTGTGCCCTGCCGCACACCGTGCGCACCACCGCGGCAGCTACTCCGTCGGTGACATAGCGCTGATTGGCATTGAACTTGAGCACCACGCCACCGTTGACCACCGGTGCGTTCCCCCCATCGGCATACTCCGGATGGTTCGGGTGTACCGCGTGGGCATTATCCGCCGAGATCATAAACGACTGACCCAGAAGTGTTTCCATATCCAGACCCAGGCTTTCACAGATGCGCCTGAGTGTGGCTTCCAGCAGCCCTGCCCCGGCGCCCTGGGCGGTGACCGAGCCTACCTCTTCACCGTCAAAAACGCACAGCACCGGTATCGCTTCACTCTCCCCGGCATGCACGAAGCCCTGGGTGCAGCCCCAGGCACACTGCAGGTCATCCAGCGCCGCTGCCGAAATATACTCCCCGTCCACGCCCCAGACGCTTGCCTTCTGGCGCACATACAGGTACAGATCGCGTCCCAATATCTTCCCGCCAGCCTGCTGCTCCAGCAGCTTTTCCAGCTTGCCTGCGGCAGTCTTGCCGCCCACCAGCGGCAGCGTGTCCACCGCCGGATTCCAGTGATATCCCTCGTTTGCCTTGCTGTTCATATGGATGGCAACATTGGGGATCAGCAGCAGGTCCCGGTCAATATCCACAAGGCGGCTGCAAACACCCTCATCCGTCTGAACAAGCACTCTGCCCGCAACGGACAGAGGACGGTCCAACCAGGTCGCCATCAGCATTCCGCCGTACTTTTCCGTGGCAAGGCGGGTATACTGCCCTGTCAGCTCCCCGTTCTCCTTAAGCTTGAAGGTGGGGCGGTCAGCATGGCTGGCGCTCATCATAAAGCCGGTGGGCTTTCCCCTGGGAATGCGGAAAGCAATGAGGGCGCTGTCGCCCCGGGTCAGGAAGTATTTTCCCCCGGGGACAAGCTGCCAGCTCTCATGCTCCCAAAGCTGGGTATAGCCGGCTTCTTCCAGCTCCTTGACCAGCAGTGCTGCCGCATGGTACACGCTGCGCGCTCCGTCCAGAAAGTCCTTCAGTCCCCTGATCTGTTTATCCATGGTCACATCTCTCCGATCCCTTGCAGGTATTGTTAATATTGCCCCTATGTTACAACATTTTGCACTTCCCGTCAACTTTTCTTTTTCTGTTATTTGCTTGCATTTCGTTCGTTAATTGCCTTTGTTCTTCGCATTTTTGTCGCATTTTGTCGAACGATTCTTTCTGTTTCTACCTTGCAAATTCAGATGCGTTATGCTAAATTATATTTGTCGCAACGGGGCAGTACCTGCCGCCGCCAAGGGGGATCGATTATTAAATGTCAGGAGAGGAATTTATGGACAACCATACAACCGTGATCATCGCAGACAATACGGAAGAATTTTGCACCAGCCTCAGCGCCGCACTCAAGCGCGCCGACGGCTTTCAGGTGCTGGGTACCGCCAACGACGGCGAGCAGACGATCCGCATGGTAACCGAGCGCAAGCCTGATGTGCTGGTTCTGGATCTGATGCTGGCAAAAAAGGACGGCATCAGCGTCCTGAAGGCGATCTCCTCTATGGAGCGACAGCCTGTGACCCTGGCTACATCCCGGTTTGTGACGGATTATGTGGCAAGTGCCGCCGCGAATCTGGGCGTTCGGTATCTGATGCTCAAGCCCTGTGATATGTCTGCGCTGGTGGAGCGTCTGGAGGAGATCCGCGGCGGTGAGACCCTGCGGCAGCCTGCTGCCCGGCACACCGGTACCACGAACATCGAATCCATGGTCACCAATATCATCCATGAGATCGGCGTGCCGGCACATATTAAGGGCTACCAGTATTTAAGGGAAGCCATTATCATCGCCGTCAACGACATGGATGTGATCAACGCCATTACAAAGGTATTGTATCCCCAAGTGGCAAAGACCTTCCAGACCACCCCCAGCCGGGTGGAAAGAGCCATCCGCCACGCCATTGAGGTGGCATGGGATCGGGGCGATCTGGATACCCTGCAGCGGTTCTTCGGCTATACAGTTTCCAACACCAAGGGCAAGCCCACCAACAGTGAGTTTATCGCCCTGATCGCCGACAAACTGCAGCTGCAGCTGAAAAGCGCCGGCGTTGCACAAATGTGACAAACACGCCTGACCAGTTTCCGGTCAGGCGTGTTTTGTTATGCATTCCAGATGGGATTTCCCAACGCCACAGCATATCCCTCGGTGATATCGCAGACCTCCGCCCGGCAGCTATTTGGGAGCGTTAAGACGCTCCCCTACGGAACGGAGATTGCCACACCAGAGTGCGCACCGGTTCGCAATGACGGCGGGCTGTGATCTTTTTCCAGATTGACAGGACGCAGGACAAACGATATAATAACTACGGAATAATTGGCTGTTTTCAGCCGAAAGGACGGAATTTATGAACGAATTGCAAAAACAGCTCAGCGCCATCGGCGTTGTGCCGGTCATCAAGCTCAACAATCCACAGAAAGACGCGAAGCCTCTGGCAGACGCCCTGTGTGCCGGCGGTGTTCCTGTAGCTGAAGTCACCTTCCGGGCAGCCGGTGCTGCCGATGCCATCCGGATCATGGCGGAAAGCCATCCGGAAATGCTGGTGGGCGCTGGCACTGTGCTGACCACCGAGCAGGTAGACCAGGCTATGGAAGCCGGCGCTACCTTTATCGTCACCCCCGGTCTGGATATCGAGATCGTCAAGTACTGCCAGGAAAAGGGCATCACCATTTTCCCCGGCTGCACCACCCCTACTGACTACCACGCTGCTTACAAGCTAGGTCTTGAGGTGCTGAAGTTCTTCCCCGCTGAGCAGTCCGGCGGTCTGGACAAGATCAAGTCCATGGCTGCCCCCTTCCCCATGTTCAAGGTCATGCCTACCGGCGGCATCAGTCTGAAGAACCTGGCGACCTACGCCGCCAACCCTGTGATCGCAGCCTGCGGCGGCAGCTACATGGTCACCGCGGACCTGATCGATAACGGCAAGTGGGATGAAATTACTGATCTGTGCAAAAAATCTGTGCAGATCGTCAAGGAGACAAGAGGTCTGTAATGGAAGATAAGGAATTGCTGCAGGAAGAAGCCGACAGCATCATCACCCTCGTAGGTGAAGACGGCGAGGAAGTCAGCTTCGAGTACCTGGACTGTATCGAATACGAGGGCAAGGAGTACCTGGCACTTCTGCCCGCCGATGAAGATAGCGCCGAGATCGTCCTTCTGGAGGTCGAGCCTGTGGACGAGGAAAACGAGAACTACCTTTCCGTGGAAGACGAGGCTGTTCTCAACGCCGTCTACGGTATCTTCAAAGAGCGCTTCAAGGATGTTTTCAATTTCGAGGACTAAAGCTTAAGGGAGGGTCGATCGACCCTCCCTTATGTTCTTCAAAAATCGTCCCTGCAGGCTTCGCAGCTTTGGCAGTTGCCGTGGGGCTTCATCTGCAGCTCCTGCATTTTCATGCTGACGGTGGTGCAAGGCGGAACCGAGCGTGTAATAAACGCACTGGCGCCGATGACGCAGCCCTGCCCGATCACCGTATCACCGCCGAGAATCGATGCGTTGGCATAGATCGTTACATTGTCCTCGATGGTGGGATGCCGGCGCTTGCCCCGCAGGTCCTGACCGCCCCGGGTGGACAGTCCTCCCAGGGTAACGCCCTGGTAGATCTTCACATTCTCTCCGATCACCGTAGTCTCGCCGACTACGATGCCTGTGCCGTGGTCGATGAAGAAATACTTGCCGATGGCTGCACCAGGGTGGATATCGATACCCGTGACGCTGTGGGCGTGCTCAGTCATAATTCTGGGAAGCATGGGCACTTTAAGGGTATAAAGCTCATGGGCAAGGCGGTATACTGTAATGGCATACAAGCCGGGATAAGAGAAGATCACCTCTGCCATCCCTGTGGCTGCCGGGTCTCCGTCGTAAGCCGCCTGCAGGTCCGTCTGGACCATCGCCCGCACAGCAGGAATCCGACCCAGAAATTCCAGGCAGATCTCCTGTGCCCTTTCCTGGGCTTCCGTCTCCTGCAGTCCCTCTCCCCGGAGCACCAGGGCGACTTGCCGGCTGAGGTTGTAGGAAACATCCTCAATGAGCATGGACAGATTATGTCTTGCGTTGTAGCTGCGGTAGGTCTTATCTCTGAAATAGCCGGGGAATACGATCCTGCGAAGCTTTTCGATGATGCCGATGATCGCATCCTTGTCCGGCTGACGGAAGGGCTCCATCTGGTCAATATCCCGGTTGCTGCCATAATCCTCCAGGATGGTCTCCACCACGCCCTCGATCTTCTGCTCGATAGATGCCATAGCATCCGCCTCCTCGCTTCCTTGTTTTCTAGTTTTATATCACAACTGCCCTGCCTTGTCAATGGAAGCATTGACAACACGCACACAGACGATATATAATTTCATCATGTATTTCCACGGAGGTTTTCATTATGGTCCGTATCTATACATCTGCCCAGCAGCTTGTGGGTAACACCCCTTTGCTGGAGCTTCGCAATATCGCCGCCGGAGAGGGGCTGTCAGCACGGCTTCTGGGTAAGCTGGAGTGCATGAACCCTGCCGGCTCTGTGAAGGACCGGGTCGCCCTCGCCATGCTCGAGGATGCGGAAAACCGCGGACTGCTGCAGCCCGGCAGCGTCATCATCGAGCCTACCTCCGGCAACACCGGCATCGGTCTTGCCGCCATCGCCGCCTGCCGGGGCTACCGGACGATCATCGTCATGCCCGATTCTATGAGCATGGAGCGACGGCTGCTGATGACCGCCTACGGTGCGGAGCTGGTGCTGACAGAAGGTGCGAAGGGTATGCAGGGGGCGATCGAAAAAGCCAACGAGCTCGCCGCCCAGATCAAGGGCTGCTTCATCCCCGGACAGTTTGACAACCCTGCCAACCCCGCCGCCCACAGGCGCTCCACAGGTCCGGAAATTTGGAACGACACCGACGGTCAGGTGGATATTTTCGTTGCCGGTGTGGGCACAGGCGGCACACTGACCGGTGTTGGCTCTTATCTGAAAGAGAAAAACCCCAATGTCCGCATAGTGGCAGTAGAGCCGGCAAGCTCTCCCCTGCTTTCCAAGGGGCTTGCAGGCTCCCACGGTCTGCAGGGAATCGGCGCAAATTTTGTACCTTCCGTGCTGGACACCGGGATCTATGATGAGATCATCCCCGTGACCGAGGAGCAGGCGTATGCCGCCGGACGGCGCATGGGCAGCGCAGAGGGGCTGCTGGTAGGCATTTCCTCCGGTGCGGCGCTCCACGCCGCCATAGAGGTCGCTAAGCGCCCGGAAAACGCCGGCAAGACGGTCGTAGTCCTGCTGCCGGACACCGGTGAGCGCTACCTGTCCACACCCATGTTTCAGAACTGAAAACCGTAAAAATACCACCGAAGCAATCTTCGGTGGTATTGTTTATTCTTCGATTCTGGTAATGTCCGCCCCCAAGGCGGTCAGCTTGGCAACGACATTTTCGTAGCCCCGTTCCACAAAATGAGCATTGCGCACCACCGTGGTTCCCTCTGCTGTCAGACCAGCGATGATCAACGCCGCGCCGGCACGCAGATCGTGGGCAGCGACCTCTACGCCCCGGAGCTTTCCGCAACCGGTCACGATGGCAGTCTTGCCGTTAACAAGGATATCTGCGCCCATGTCCTGCAGCTCCTCGCAGTAGCCGAAAAAGCGGGTCTCATACACATTCTCCGTCAGGCGGCTTACACCGCTTGCCAGGGTCATACAAACACAGATCTGCGCCTGCATGTCTGTCGGGAAGCCGGGATACGGACGGGTCTTGACGGTAGTCGCGTGAAGCTGTCCGTCCGATTGGATGCGGATACAGTCATCATAATTGATGATCCGCGCGCCCATTTCCTCCAGCTTGGAGGTGATGCAATCCATGTGCTTGGGTATGACATTTTTTACCAGCACATTGCCGCCGGCTGCAGCGACTGCCGCCAGATATGTACCTGCCTCGATCTGATCAGGGATAATGGCATAAGTGCCGCCCTGGAGATTTTCCACGCCCCGGATCTTCACGGTATCCGTACCGGCACCGGAGATTCGCGCGCCCATGGTATTGAGAAAGTTTGCCAGGTCAACGATGTGGGGCTCTTTCGCCGCGTTCTCAATGACTGTCTGCCCGGGCAGCAGGGTCGCTGCCATCATGATATTCACCGTCGCTCCAACGCTGACCACATCCAGGCTGACCCGGTTGCCGTGCAGCCCATTGGGTCCGGGCTTTAAGTTTACATAATCTTCCGTTTCCATCACTGCCGCACCCAGCGCCTTAAAGCCCTTGATATGCTGATCGATAGGACGGGATGCGAAATTACAACCACCGGGCAGCGCCACGCTTGCCTCACCAAAGCGGCTCATCAGCGCACCCATCAAATAATAGCTGGCACGCATCTTCCGCACCAGGGTGGGATCGGGGTTGATTTTTGTAATATTTGTGCAGTCCAGTAGTACTGTGCCCGGTTCCTCCTGGGTAATGACCGCGCCCATATCCCGCAGGATATCCAGCAGAATCCGCACATCGGAAATATCCGGTACATTCTCCACCCGGCACTTTCCGCGAACCAGGATCGCTGCCGGCAGAATCGCCACAGCCGCGTTTTTTGCGCCGCTGATGGTCACTTCGCCGGACAGGGGTGTACCACCTTTAATTTCATATCTAGCCAAGGAAGATCCTCTCCTTGCGAATTTTTAGAGCATACGCAGCAGCGGGAAATTACGCCCCGCCACCTTAAACCTTAAGAATTATACCATACCTGCCTGATTATGTAAAGTACAAATTTCTTCCCGTTATCGCCGCAAACCCTTTGGATAGTGATTTTTCAGAACATTTCCGTCGCACTTCCCCCATCCGATAGAGTAGCCGCCCACCTGCACCAGGCACCATCCCTTACGCGTCCAGGGCAGCGTCTGTCCATGCAGATATGCTTTGATCTCATCGCCCTCCGGAGAAAGCTCCATGCAATTGGCTGCTGTCCGCAACCACAGTGCCAGGGCATGGGCAGGCTCGAAGCGGTCTTTTTTTACCTCGCCCAGCTCCAGTCCCGGGCGCAGAACCTTGATGCCCCGGATATCCGGCAGCGCCTCCGGTGCCCAGTAAAGGCTGCTGCCAAACTGTACCGCCCTGCCTGCCGGCAGCGTAATATCCATAGCAGCAGCAAATTCCGTCCACTGCCGGGGCAGCTTCTCGCCAACCGCTGTGCTTTCTGCCTGCTCCGCCTCTCCTGCCCTGCGCAGGACGGCAGCGAAGTGTCCCTCTCCCAAAAGCTTATGGGGCCACAAACGCAGCGAGCCGTCGGGACCGGGCGCAAACCACGGTGCTTCCACAATTTCCGGAGAAAACTCCGGGTGTGTCTGCAAAAACTGCGCCACTGCCTGTTCGTTCTCCTCCGGTGCGAAGGTACAGGTGGAATACACCAGCCGTCCGCCGGGACGCACCAGCATCGCCCCGGAGTGGAGGATCTCTGCCTGCCGCCGTGCGCACATTTCCACCGTCTCCTGGCTCCAGTCCGTCACCGCCGCCTCTTCCTTGCGGAACATCCCCTCTCCGGAACAAGGGGCATCGATCAGTACCCGGTGGAAAAAACCGGCGTATTTGTCTGCCAGCGCCTGCGGATGCGCATTTGTGACCAGCGCATTGGCAACACCCATCCGTTCTATGTTCCGGCTGAGGATCCGCGCCCGCTTTGGATTGATCTCGTTGCACAGAAGAAGCCCCTCGCCTGCCATCCTCCCGGCGATCTGGGTGGTCTTGCCACCGGGCGCTGCGCACAGATCGCAGATTCGTTCCCCCGGCTGGGGATCCAGAAGTACCACCGGTGCCATGGCACTGGCTTCCTGTAAATAGTATACGCCCGCCTCGTGGTAAGGGTGCAGACCGGGGCGTGCCGCGGGATCATAATAATGACCCATCGGCTCCCAGGGGACAGGCGCTTTCACAAAAGGCAGGAACGGCGCATCCCCTTTCAGGGGATTCAAGCGCAGCGCCACCGCCCGGGGGCGTTCCAGGCTTTCCAAAAAAGCCGGGTATTCCTCCCCCAGCTGGCGCTCCATTCTTTTCAAAAAAGCTTCCGGAAGCATAGACATCTCCTCTGTGATACTTTCATTTCCGACTTGTCGGGCAGTTCTGAATTGCCACATAAAGGCTTCTCCCTGGGGAGAAGCTGTCAAAAATCTTTGATTTTTGACTGATGTGGGGTGCGGTAAAAGAGGGAAATATCCCATGGCACCAATGCGAAATCCATATGCCCCACATCCGTCAGCCCTTGGGGGCTGCCACCTTCTCCCCAGGGAGAAGGCTTTGGGAGCGCGTCTGACCAACAGCCCGATAAATCGGAATTTGACTGCCGCAGGAACGATACCGGGCGGCGCAGGGCAAAAACGATACGCTGTGCAGTCCGTGCGCATTGCCTGTCGGGGCTACCCGACAAATCGGCATTTCATCGTTTTCAGCTATTGTACCACATCCACCGGAGATTTTCCACAGAAAAAAGCGGCGCAGGATAAACCTGCGCCGCTTTGATGATAGGATTTACTCCTCGTCCTTCTTGGCTTCGTCGATGGTCTTCTGCTGATTTGCCTTGGGGACTTCCTCATAGCGGGCAAACTCCAGAGTGAAGGAGCCCCGTGCCTGGGTCATCGCCCGCAGGTCGATGGCGTAGCTGCTCATTTCAGCCATGGGAACCTCTGCTTCCACCACGGTATTGCCGTCAGCATCCGGGGTCATGCCCATGGGACGACCGCGGCGCTTGCTCAGATCGCCCATCACATCGCCCACATAGCCCTCCGGGACGGTGACTGCCAGCGTGCCAATGGGCTCCAACAGGGTGGGCGCAGCATTGGGCATTGCCTCCTTGAAGGCAAGGATCGCCGCCAGCTTGAACGCCATTTCGTTGGAATCAACAGGATGGTAGGAGCCATCGTACAGGACAGCCTTCAGTCCCACCATGGGATAACCTGCCAGAGGACCCTTCTGGATCGCTTCCTGGATACCCTTTTCAACAGCGGGGTAGAAATTCTTTGGAACAGAGCCGCCGAAGACCTCCTCGGCAAAGATCAGACCGTCCTGCTCCTCCTGGGGCTCAAAGCGGACCCAGACATCACCAAACTGACCGGAACCGCCGGTCTGCTTCTTATGACGGCCATGTGCCTGGACCGTCTTCTTGATCTTCTCACGGTAGGCGACCTTCGCAGGGCTCAGGACCAC
>JAZSHB010000004.1:0-3714 GCA_045533015.1 Faecousia sp. | reverse complement strand
ACCAAGCGCGCTGAGCTGGTAGGCGTGGAAGTGAAGAATTATATCCTGCCCGAAAATGCCACCAAGGAGGAAGTCCTGGCAGTGATCGATCAGGTCAATGCGGATGCTTCCGTGCACGGCGTGCTGATGTTCCGTCCCCTGCCTAAGCATCTGAAGGCAGACCAGAACGAGATCTGCACCCGCCTGGACCCCAAAAAGGATGTGGACTGCATGACCCACATGAGCAATGCAGGCGTGTTTGAGGGACTGGACGATCTGGGTTATGCCCCCTGCACCCCCGCTGCCTGTATGGAGATCCTGGATTTCTACGGCATCGACTGCAAGGGCAAGAATGCGGTCGTGATCGGCCGCAGCCTGGTGGTGGGCAAGCCTGCGGGCATGATGCTCATGGGCAAGAATGCCACCGTTACCACCTGCCATACCCGCACCGTTAACACCGCTGAGATCTGCAAGAATGCGGACATCATCGTATCTGCTGCCGGCGTTCTCAACAGCCTGACTGCTGATTTCGTCCGTCCGGGACAGGTGGTTATCGACGTTTCCATTAACTGGGACGAGAACAAGATCAACGCCAAGGGCGGCAAGGGCGGTATTGCCGGCGATGCCAAGTTTGACGAGGTCGAGCCCATTGTTGAAGCCATCACTCCCGTTCCCGGCGGTGTTGGCAGCGTTACCACCAGCGTGCTTATGAAGCATGTGGTAGAGGCAGCGGAAAAGATTTGATTTGAATAGAGCCTTTACATAACTGGCGAAATTGCGGAGCACCGCGAGGGAGTGTAAGGGAATAAATGCCGATCGCCTGGGCAGTCCGATCTTTATAGGGTTGGACTGCCCATTTTTTAAGAGGTGTTACCATGAATAAAATAAAGAATATGTCTGAGGGAAGCTTTCTGAAGCTGTTTTTTGCTTTCCTGTCTACCTGCTTTATCATCGGTGCGGTGATCATGCCGGACCGGGGCAGTATGCTATCCGGGTTTTGGACGATTCTGACCCAGCCCTGCAAGGTATCCACCAACTACTTTGCCATGGGCGGCTACGCTGCCACATTTTTGAACATGGGATTGGTGGGGCTTGTTTGCACCGCCCTGTGCTTCCTGCCCGGAGCGAAGCCCGGCAATGCCACGACGCTGGCGGTGATTCTGACTATCGGCTTTGGCTCCTGGGGTATCCATGTGTTGAATATCCTCCCCACGATGCTGGGTGTCGCCCTTTACTGCCTGGTGAAAAAGGAAAAGCTGGGCGCGCAGGTGAACGCTATGATGTTCTCCACCGGTATCGCACCGCTGATCTCCGATCTGGTGCTGCGTTATCCCGGGGAAACGGTCGCCTTTACCTGGGGCGGCTTTGCCCTGGCAATCTTCGTGGGCATCATCATCGGCTTTTTCCTGCCTGCGGGTCTGACCCATTCCCCGGTTGTCCACAAGGGCTATGACCACTATTCCGCAGCGTTGCCCATCGGTATGACTGCCTTCTTCCTGCGCGCTGTGCTGTATAAGGTTCTGGGCGGCACGCTGCCGGCAGCACCGGCTGCGGATACCCTGTCTGTGGCAAGCTGGTCTGCAGTGAATATCTTCTGCTTTGCGGTGTTCGGACTTTGTATCATTTTTGCCCTGCTGCTCGGCTGTAAGCCCAAGGATTACTGGCAGCTTTTGAAGGACCCCGGTCACGGAGTCAGCTTCAGCAGCAAGTACGGCAACGCCGCGTTTTTGATGAATGTGGGCGTGTTCGGGCTGTTCATCGTGGGATACTATAATCTCATTGGTGCCAGCTTTAACGGTGTGACCTTTGGTATTATTTTCTGTATGCTTGCCACCTGTAATTCCGGCAGCCATCCGGGAAATGTCTGGCCCATTATGGTGGGTTATCTTCTGACCTCTGGGCTGTTCGGTCTGCTGTTTGTGGGTGAGGGAGATTTTGCCCTGACCATCAATGCCCAGGCGATCGTGATCGGCTTGTGCTACGCCAACGGTCTTTCTCCCATTGCTGGCAAGTACGGCTGGGGCTGCGGCGTGCTGGCAGGCGGACTGCACTACCTGTTGGTCACCTCTGTGCCGGAGCTGCACGGCGGCTTCTGCCTGTACAACGGCGGCTTTACCGCGGCACTGATCTGCCTGATGCTGGTTCCCCAGCTGGAGCGCTTCTGCAAGACAAAGGAAGAAAGAAAACTTGTAAAGGCAGCAAAAGAATAAACAAGAACGCCCCAAACCGCCAAACATCCATTTTGACGGCTTGGGGCGTTTCAATATTCCTAAAATTGTACCGCAGGAATGGAAAAAATTTGGTTGCTATTGCTCTTGCGGCTGGCGTTCTGCGGTGGTATGATACACCTCGCGTGAGAAATATCGAAAGGCTGTCGTGGCAATGCCCCGCAGCCCAGATGCAAAAAGGTGAAAAGAAGGTTTTATTTTGGAAAATGCATTGATTTGTCTGGCTGTTGCGGTTATCGGCGGTCTGTTATTGTCCCGGCTGACCAAGCTGATCAAGCTGCCGGCGGTGACGGCTTATTTGGTGGCGGGACTGCTTTTGGGACCGTTCTGCCTGGGCGCACTGGGCATAAAGGGCGTTGGCTTTCAAAGCCTGGCACAGATAGAGCATTTTGGGATCTTGACCCAGGCAGCGCTTGGTTTTATCGCTTTTTCTATGGGCAGTGAATTTCGCCTGCACCAGCTGAAAAGCATGGGTGCAAAGGCGATTACCGTCGGTGTTGTCCAGGCGGTGGTGACGACTGTTTTGGTCGATGCTGCACTGATCGGTCTGCACCTGCTGTTTCCCAATATGCTGTCCCTGCCGGCGGCGATCATCCTGGGCGCGATCGCCTCTGCCACCGCCCCGGCTGCTACATTGATGGTGGTGCGGCAGTATAAGGCGGACGGTCCGTTGACAAGGCTTTTGCTGCTGGTGGTTGCCATAGACGATGCGGTGGGACTACTGCTGTTTTCGGTATCCTTTGGAATCGCTACGGCGCTGGAAAATGGCGCGGCGAATATTCTCAGTGTGATGGTAGAGCCGATCCTGGAGATCGTTCTGTCTCTGGGTCTGGGTGCGGTGATCGGTGTTCTTTTGGACCGGGTGGAGATATTTTTCCACTCCCGCAGCAAGCGTATGACCATTTCCGTGGCATTTGTTCTGCTGGCAGTCGGTCTGTCTATGCTGAAGTTTTCTATTGGACCGATCCATTGTGGCTTTTCCTTGCTGTTGGTGTGCATGATGACCGGTACGGTATTTTGTAATGTCTGTGATACCTCTCAGGAATTGATGGACCGGGTGGAGCGCTGGACTGTGCCGCTGAATGTGCTGTTTTTTGTGATCTCCGGCGCGGAGCTGGACTTGCAGATCTTGGCAAATCCTGTGACACTGATCGTAGGCGTGGTGTATATTATTTTCCGTTCTGCCGGCAAATATCTGGGCGCCTACGGGAGCTGCCGTCTGTGCAAATGCGCACCGCAGATCACAAAGCATTTGGGTATTACCCTGCTGCCCCAGGCGGGCGTGGCGCTGGGTATGGCAATGACCGCAACAGCCTTGGCAGACGGTGACTTGGTTCGCAATGTGGTATTGTTCAGCGTGTTGGTATATGAACTGGTAGGTCCGGCACTGACCAAGCGGTCGCTGCTGCTGGCAGGAGAGATCCGTCCGGATGGCAAGACCAGCGCCCGTACGCTTGATAAGCCAAGAGAGCATATCAGCATTCATTAAAACAAAAAGCTTCCGGCT
>JAZSHB010000090.1:0-7029 GCA_045533015.1 Faecousia sp. | reverse complement strand
CTGCAGGAGCGTATTCGCTACTATCTGGACCTGCTGGCAGATCCGGTAAAGCTGCGTGCCGTTCTCCGGGAGGAGCTGATCGAGATCCGGGACAAGTTTGGCGACGATCGCAAGACGGAGATCCAGGATGTGGAGGATGAGATCGATATTGAGGATCTCATCGAGGAGGAGCAGTGCGTCTTCACCATTTCCAACCAGGGTTATGTGAAGCGTATGCCCGTGGATACCTACCGGACCCAGAGCCGCGGCGGCAGAGGTGTCAACGCCCAGAATCTGAAGGAAGAGGACTATGTTAAGAGCCTCAACGCTGCCTCCACCCACGATCATATGCTGTTCTTTACCGACCGGGGCAGAGTCCACCACCGAAAGGGCTACCAGATTCCTGAAGCCGGCAGAACGGCGCGGGGCACGGCAATGGTCAATGTGCTGCCTCTGGAGCAGGAGGAGACGGTAACCGCAATGGTGGTCACCCGTGAGTTCCATGAGGACGAGTATCTGGTCATGGTCACCCGAAAGGGTACGGTCAAGCGTATTCCCTTCATTGCCCTGTCTACCCGCAGAAGGACCGGTATCCGAGCCATCACCCTGGACGAGGGCGATCAGCTGATCAATGTGATCCGCACCAACGGCAATGATAATATTATTTTGGCAACAGCCGACGGTATGGCGGTCTGCTTTAATGAAAACGATGTGCGTCCTATGGGCAGAGATGCTGCCGGTGTCCGGGGTATCATGCTGGGTGAAAATGACTTTGTTATCGGTGCGGAAAAGGTCGAGGAAGGCAAGACATTGCTGACCGTGACGGAAAACGGCTACGGTAAGCGTACCGAGCTGCCGGAATATCTGCGTACCGGTCCGGACGGTGAAAAAGTTCCCCAGAGCCGTGGCGGCAAGGGTCTGAAAAACTATAATATCACACCCAAGACCGGCAGAGTTGCCGGTTGCCGTGTGGTCAGTGAGACAGACGATGTGATGCTCATTGAAAACGGCGGTGTTATCATCCGTGTGCCGGCGGCGTCCATCAATGTGTATAAGCGGGATGTGCAGGGCGTGATCGTCATGCGTATCGAGGAGGGCAACCAGCTGGTTTCCCTGGAGCGTGTGGAAGCCATCGAGGAGGAAGCTGAGGCGTGAAGACGGTGACCCTCTATACAGACGGTGCCTGCTCCGGCAATCCCGGTCCCGGCGGCTGGGGTGCGATTCTGGAATATCAGGGTACAGAAAAGGAGCTTTCCGGCGGTGAGGCAAATACCACCAATAACCGCATGGAGCTGACAGCTGTGATCCGGGGTCTGGAGGCGCTGAAGGAGCCTTGTACCGTGGAGCTGTATTCAGACAGCAAGTATGTCATCGATGCGCTGGAAAAAGGATGGGCATGGGGCTGGCGAAAAAAAGGCTGGATAAAATCCGACAAAAAGCCTGCCCTGAACCCAGACCTGTGGGAGCAGCTTTTGCAGCTTACCATGAAGCATGAGCTGCATTACCACTGGGTCAAAGGTCACGCAGACAATCCGAAAAACAACCGTTGCGACCAGTTAGCTGTGGAACAAGCGAAAAAGTTTTAACGTGTTTGTCATTGCGAGCCAGTGCGCACACTGGCGTGGCAATCTTAAAAACAGGAGTTTGTAATTGTGCAGTACTATGTTTATATTCTTGCCAACAATGATAATAAAGTGATTTATACAGGCATTACCAACAACCTGCGCCGAAGAGTTTATGAACATAAAAACAGCTTAGATAAACACAGCTTTACATCGCGATATCATGTAAATAAATTAGTGTATTATGAGTTTACCGGAGATGTTCGTGCAGCAATTGAAAGGGAAAAACAGATCAAAGGCTGGAACAGACAGCGCAAAAACAAACTGATCGAAGCCCAAAATCCTCTATGGAAAGAGTTATATCCAACAATTCTTGAGTAAAGGAGATTGCCACGCCAGTGTGCGCACTGGCTCGCAATGACAATAAAAATGTACTTGTCTATCGGTAATGACCTGGCGGTGCGGGAGTCGTCGATCATCGGTATTTTTGATATGGACAACACCAGCACCTCCAAGCGGACACGGGATTTTCTCAGCAAAGCGGAAAAAAACGGACAGGTCATCCCCTGCGATGACCTGCCAAAAGCCTTTGTGATCACGGCGGAATACGGTTTCCACCGGGTCCATCTGACCGCCCTTTCCTCCTCTACATTGGAAAAGCGGTTGAAATAAAATAACAAGGGGAGGGTCATGAGACCCTCCCCTTGAATGATTCATATTAACCAAACACACTCAGCAGGAAGCCGGCAGCGATGGCAGAGCCAATAACACCGGCAACATTCGGACCCATGGCGTGCATCAAAAGGAAGTTGGAGGAATTTGCCTTTTGTCCTTCCTTGTTGGCAACACGGGCTGCCATGGGGACAGCGGAAACGCCCGCAGAGCCGATCAGGGGATTCACCTTACCCTTTGTGAGCTTGCACATGATCACACCGCCCAGCAGACCGCCACAGGTGGAGATCACAAATGCAACAACACCCAGGACCACGATGCTCAGGGTCTGCACAGTCAGGAAATTGGAACCAACCATCGTCGCGCCCACAGAGGTGGACAGCAGGATGGTAACAATGTTCATCAGCGCGTTCTGCACAGTGTCGGAAAGCCGTTCTGTAACACCGGTTTCCTTAAACAGGTTGCCCAGCATCAAGCAGCCGATCAGCGGTGCGGTATCCGGCAGCAGCAGCGCCACAAAGATAGTGACAACAATGGGGAAAACGATCTTTTCTGCCTTGGAGACGGTGCGGGTCTGCTCCATCTTGATCTTCCGCTGTTCTTTCGTGGTCAGCAGCTTCATAAAGGGCGGCTGGATCATGGGGATCAGCGCCATGTAGGAGTAGGCAGCCACTGCAATAGCACCCAGCAGATGGGGTGCAAGCTGTGAGGTCAGGAAGATGGCGGTAGGACCGTCTGCGCCGCCGATGATGCCGATGGCAGCAGCTTCGTTGCCGCTGAAGCCCAATAGAATCGCGCCAAAGAATGCGGCGAACACGCCCATCTGGGCGGCTGCACCCAGCAGCAGGCTCTTGGGGTTGGACAGAAGCGGACCAAAGTCGGTCATTGCGCCCACACCCATAAAGATCAGGCAGGGGTAAATACTCGTTTTGACACCAATATAGAAGAAGTCCAAAAGACCGCCTTCTCTCAAGATGGTGCCGTAGCTGTGATAAGCCTCGTGCCCCTCGGTCATAAAGTTTGTCCACAGCTCCTGGTTGTACAGCCCTGCGCCGGGCAGATTGGTAAGGATACAGCCAAAGGCAATGCCGCACAGCAGAAGCGGCTCAAACTTTTTCACGATGGCAAGATACAGCAGCACGCAGCCAATCAGGATCATGACCAGGTTCTGCCAGGTCATATTGCTGATAAAGCCGGAAAACAGCGCGGCAAAGCCGGAATCGTTCCAGAGCTTCAGCAGAATCTCTCCAATATTAATGGACATATACAGCCCTCCTTAGCCGATGACGACCAGAGGTGCGCCGGTATCGACAGTAGAGCCTTTGGACACAAGGACCTGGGTCACGGAGCCTGCCTTGGGGGCAAGGATCTCGTTTTCCATCTTCATCGCCTCCAGGATGCACAGCACCTCGCCCTCCTTCACGGACTGACCCTGGGTCACATTGACCTTGAGGATCGTGCCGGGCATGGGGGCGCTGACTGCCTCACCTGCACCGGTGACAGCAGGGGCTGCGGCAGCAGCAGGTGCAGCAGCGGGGGCAGCTTCCGCAACAGGTGCGGCAGCAGGGGCTGCCGGGGCGATGGCTTCGTACTCGTCTAAGAGCATTGCCTTGCCGTTTTCTACCTCCACCTCGTAGGTGCGGCTGTTAAGTGTGATTTTATACTTCATAATTACTCGACCTCCTTGATGGAAATAAAGCGCAGCTCATTGACAGGCTTGCCCATCTTATCGGCAACGATCGCCATGAGCATGGCAGCGGTTTTGGGTTCTACATTGTGCAGCTTCAGGGTGCCTGCAGCGCCGGGGGCGACAGGTACTTCGGTAGCTTCCTGTACAGGTGCGTTCTCGGCGGCTCGGGCAGCCTTTTTCTTGTCAGAGGAAGCGAATGCTTTGCCAACAGCGGTGACAACGAGCATCAGCAGAATCAGTCCCAGAAAAACCACACCGTAGCCAAGCAGGGCAAGAATGCCCGCGTCCAGCATACCCAAGGCGTTTGCCTGGGAAGCAGCTAACATAATCATACCGTTACCTCCTTAGCACTCGGTAATGGTGTAGGTTGCAACATTTTCTTCCTTTTCCCGGCGCTTTTCCATAAAGGACTCAGCCAGGTTGGGGAATGCGATATAGCTCAGCACATCCTCGTCGGATTTGGCAAGACCCTCCAGCTTCTGGCGGGTTTCCTCCACCACAGGAGCAAGGCTGTCAGCATAGCGTCCCTCGATGGGCTTCTCATCACCCAGAATCTTCGCCTGGACAGCGGGGTCGATGGGGGCGGGAGTCGTGCCGTATTCACCGCGGCAGTAGGACTTGATCTCCTTGGACACACGCTTGTAGCGCTCCCCTGCCAGGACATTATTTACCGCCTGTACGCCGACCATCTGAGAGGTGGGGGTGACCAGTGGGGGATAGCCCATATCGGCGCGGACTCTGGGAGTCTCCTGCATGACCTCCTCCAGACGGTCCAGGGCATTCATCTGCTTCAGCTGGGTCATCAGGTTGGAGAGCATACCGCCGGGAATCTGATAGATCAGACACTGGGTGTCGGTTGCCAGCGCCTTGGGGATCAGTGTGCCGTCGGCGATGTATTCATCCCGAACGGTCTTGAAGTAGTCAGCGATCGCCTTGGTGCAGGTATCGTCCAGGTCCACCTCATAGCCCAGCTGGCGCAGGGCGTAAGCCATGGTCTCGGTGGCGGGCTGGGAAGTGCCGCCGGAGAAGGGAGAGATGGCAGTGTCGATAATATCCACGCCTGCCTCCACAGCCTTCAGATACACAGGGTAGGCAAGACCGGTGGTGCAGTGGGTATGCAGGTCGATGGGCAGGTCAACGGCATCCTTGATAGCGGACACCAGATCGTAGATCTCCTGGGGTCCGATGATGCCGGACATATCCTTAATGCAGATGGTGGAAGCGCCCATTTCCTTCAGCTCCTTGACCATTTCCACATACTTCTGGAGGGTGTGGACGGGGGAGGCAGTGTAGGAGATGGTGCCGGAGGCGATCGCGCCGGCCTTGGTGGTGGCGTCCATGGCGACCTTCATGTTCTTCACATCGTTGAGGGCGTCAAAAATACGGATCACATCGATGCCGTTTTCCACAGCCTTGGTGACGAACAGCTTTACAAAATCGTCGGGATAGTGGGAATAGCCAAGAACATTTTGACCCCGCAGAAGCATCTGCAGCTTGGTGTTGGGCATTTTCGCGCGAATCTTGCGCAGTCTCTCCCAGGGATCTTCGTTCAGATACCGCAGGCACACATCAAAGGTAGCACCGCCCCAGCACTCGGCAGCATAGTAGCCTGCCTTGTCGATGGTCTCAAGCATGGGCTCGAACTTCTCATAGGGCAGACGGGTGGCGATCAGGGACTGGTTGGCATCCCGCAGAACAGTCTCGACAAATTGTACTTTTCTTGCCATGTGGACAAACCTCCAAAGAATAAAGTGAAAATATGGTAAATAAAAATACAGATCAAGGGTGGAGGAGCTTTCATAAAGTCCCATTTTCCACCAAATACATATTAACATAAACAGAACGAAAAGTAAATACGGTTTTGATAGAAACGCAGTCACAAATTGCTATGAATGAAAGAAAAATTTCACACAATCCATATTGATTTTTTTGTACTTATCGTGTATGATAAAATCGCAAAGTATAGGATACCGAATTAACAATAAGGCTATGCAGCCCGGTATTACTTTATAATGAAAGAGGTTATATCAATATGACACAGATCGATCTGAGCAAGTACGGTATCAACGGTACCACCGAGATCATCCACAATCCCTCTTATGAGGCGCTGGCGAAAGCCGAGCTGGATCCCTCCCTGGAGGGCTATGAGAAGGGTGTTCTGACGGAGCTGGACACCGTCAATGTTATGACCGGCGTTTACACCGGTCGCAGCCCTTCCGATAAGTACATCGTTATGGATGAAAACTCCAAGGACACCGTGTGGTGGACTTCCGACGCGTTCAAGAACGACAACCACCCCATGAGCCAGAGCGTCTGGGCAACTGTCAAGGACCTGGCGCTGAAGCAGCTTAGCGGCAAGAAGCTGTACGTTGTGGATGCATTCTGCGGCGCAAACGCTGATACCCGTATGGCTGTCCGCTTCGTTATGGAAGTGGCATGGCAGGCGCACTTTGTCAAGAACATGTTTATCGTGCCCTCCGAGGAGGAGCTGGCAAACTTCGAGCCTGACTTCGTTGTCTACAATGCTTCCAAGGCGGCTGTGGAGAACTATAAGGAACTGGGTCTGAATTCCAGCACCTGCGTTGCCTTCAACATCACCTCCCGTGAGCAGGTCATCCTGAACACCTGGTACGGCGGCGAGATGAAGAAGGGTATGTTCTCCATGATGAACTACTACCTGCCTCTGAAGGGCATTGCTTCCATGCACTGCTCTGCCAACACCGACATGAACGGTGAGAACACTGCCCTGTTCTTCGGTCTGTCCGGCACCGGCAAGACTACCCTGTCTACCGACCCCAAGCGCCTGCTGATCGGTGACGACGAGCACGGCTGGGACGATAACGGCGTGTTCAACTTCGAGGGTGGCTGCTACGCAAAGGTCATCGGTCTGGATAAGGAGTCCGAGCCGGATATCTACAACGCGATCCGCCGCAATGCACTGCTGGAAAATGTCACCGTGGATGCCGAGGGCAAGATCGATTTCAATGACAAGTCCGTCACTGAGAACACCCGTGTGTCCTACCCCATCAGCCACATCAACAATATTGTTAAGCCCGTTTCCGCAGCTCCCGCAGCGAAGAATGTCATCTTCCTGTCCGCTGACGCGTTTGGCGTGCTGCCTCCTGT
>JAZSHB010000022.1:0-5202 GCA_045533015.1 Faecousia sp. | reverse complement strand
CCGGCAGACTGTGCCCGGCTTATGGGCATCCATATGGAAGGTCCCTACTTCTCCGAAAAGAAAAAGGGCGCCCAGAATGCCGACTATCTGAAAACCCCTGATTTTGAAGGCTTCAAAAAACTTTATGATGACTGCGGCGGCTTGATCCGCATTGCCGATGTAGCCCCGGAGCTGCCCGGCGCAGAGGACTTCATCCGCCAGGCAAAGGCGCTTTGCACCGTTTCTGTGGCACACACGGATTCCGATTATGACCACGCCCGGATGGCTTACGATGCCGGTGCGACCCATTTGACCCATCTGTATAACGCCATGCCCGGTATCCACCACCGCGATCCCGGTGTGATCCCTGCGGCAGCAGAAAGTGCCCATGTCCGGGCAGAGCTGATCTGCGATGGCTTGCATGTGCATCCCGCCTCGGTGCGTCTTGCCTTTTCCATCTTCGGTGCAGACCGGATGGTGCTGATCTCCGATGCCCTGCGCTGCTGCGGTATGCCCGACGGACAGTACGAGCTGGGCGGTCAGACGGTCACCCTCTCCGGGGGTATCGCGCGTCTGGCAGACGGGACGATCGCCGGTGCAGCCACCAATCTGTTTGACGGCATGAAAAACGCCATTGCCTTCGGCATTGGGGAAGCGGATGCCGTCCGTGCCGCAACCTATAATCCTGCCTGTGCCATTGGCGCGGCAGACAGGATCGGCTCTATTGAAGCAGGAAAATACGCAGACTTTCTGATCTGCTCCCCGGACTACACCCAAAAGCGGGTATTCCTGGGCGGCAAGGAAATATGATATTACCCGTCCCGCACACTTGCGGGACGGGTTGATAATTTAGGACTAGCTTTTTACTGCCACTTCGGTTATCATGGGGGAAGATCATCAAAGGAGCGCACTTATGCTAAAACGCTATATCGGCGACAGGGCTTTTTACCGCCGGGTCCTGGCGGTGGCAGTGCCCATCATCGTCCAAAACGCCATCTCCACCTTCGTATCCCTGCTGGACAACATCATGGTCGGTCAGCTGGGTACCGTACAGATGAGTGGCGTATCCATCGTCAACAATCTGCTTTTCATCTTTAATCTGTGTGTATTTGGCGGCTGTGCCGGTGCGGGCATCTTCACCGCCCAATTCCACGGCTCGGGCAATGCCGCCGGTGTGCGGCATACCTTCCGGTTCAAGCTGCTGCTGTGCCTACTTCTGGCAGTCTGCGGCATGGGTGTTTTTTATTGGGGCGGCAACACGCTCATTGGGCTGTATCTGCAGGGACAGGGCGATCCGGAAACTGCCGCCCAGGCGTTGGAGTACGGACGCGCATACTTAAAGATCATGCTGGCAGGGCTTCTGCCCTTCGCTCTGAGCAACACCTATTCCAGCACCCTGCGGGAATGCGGACAGACAAAGGTCCCTATGGTCAGCGGCATTGCCGCCGTGTCTGTCAACCTGGCGCTCAACTACATATTGATCTTCGGTCATTTCGGTGCCCCTGCCATGGGCGTACAGGGCGCTGCTCTGGCAACGGTGATCTCCCGTTTCGTGGAGCTCGCCATCGTGGCAGGCTGGACCCATCTGCATCCCCAAAGGTGTCCGTTTATCCAGGGTGCTTACCGCAGCATGCATATTCCCGCCCCGCTGCTTAAGTCTGTCCTGATCAAAGGCTCTCCCCTGCTCATTAACGAAATGCTCTGGTCCATGGGTATGGCATTTCTAAATCAATGCTACTCTACCTGCGGTCTGGATGTGGTGCCCGCTATTAATATCACCACCGTGATCTATGACCTGTCAAGTGTTGTGTTTCACGCTTTGGGAAATGTGGTAGGCATCATTATCGGGCAAATGCTCGGTGCCAGTCGTTCCAGGGAAGAGCTGTGGGACACGAACCGGAAGCTCACTGCTCTGTCCATTGCATCCGGTACTTTATTCGGGGCGCTGATGATCGCTTTTTCCGGTGTCTTCCCAGGCATTTACAACACCACCGATTCTGTGCGGCAGCTTGCCACCCAGCTGATCATCGTGTGCGGCTGCATCATGCCCCTGCAGGCATACATTTTCCCGGTGTACTTTACTATGCGCGCCGGGGGCAAGACCGTGGTCACCTTCCTGTTTGACTGCGGCTCCATATGGCTTGTGAGCATCCCTCTTGCCTTTTGCCTGAGCCGGTTCACGGACATCCCCATCCTGCCGCTGTATGCCATCTGCAACAGCCTGGACCTGCTCAAATGCTTTATTGGGTATTTCATCCTGCGCAGAGGATCTTGGATTCAAAACCTGACCGTAAAATAAAAAGGCGCTGTCTCAAAACAAATGAGACAGCGCTTTTTTATTTCAGGCTCGTGCCGTTGTTGAGGACCAGGGTGCTGTACAGAAACAGCACATCCTGCCCGTGAAAGTCCAGGTGGAGGTCCAAAAGCTGACTGCTGATATAGCGGATATCCACCAGGGTCACCGTCTGATAGTCCTGCACCAGCAGCGGCACAACGCTGCTTCCGAAGGAATCCCGGAACACGATCAGCTCCCGGTCGGTGGTGGCATTGGGATTTTCGATGCGCAGCAACGATTGGCTTCCGGACAGGTAGACCTCATACAGGTCCTTACCTGTCAGCTTATCCATATCGTAGACAGCCGTATAGCCCCCGGTCTCGTAATTATACACCCTGCAGCTGTCCAGAAGCCGGCTTTCCAGGATATACATTGCCTCCGGCTCCATAGGCAGCGCCGCCTGCCCGTAATACACGCCGTAAAAATCCCGGTCCAGACGGGTCTGGGTGTAATCCTCTGCCTGGGGCTGGGTCACGCCCATTGCCCCGCAGAGTTTCTGCGCAGCCGGCAGCAACGCCTCTTGCCGCCAATGGGTATCGGTGTAATAATAGTCGCTGATATCCAAACTGTCCGTAAGGTCAATATGCTCCGCCTGGGGCAGTGCCTGGCGCACCGCAGCAAACAAGGCTTCATAATCCATCGCCGGATATCCGTTCTCCTGCGCCAGATAATAGCCTTTGTCCGGCACGACCGCGCAGTAGATCCGGCTCTCAGACAGGTAGCTTTCACACAGCCAGTTCAGCCGCTGCATGGCATGGTCCACCGCCTCTGTATCCAGAGGATATTCCAGCTCCGCGGCGTAGCCGTCTACGATATAGATTCCATTGTTGTCCTTCTGCCCCAGCAGTCCGTAGTGGACCATGGACTTGAGCCGCCGGAAGGCATCCCTGGCAGGAAATTGATCCAGGGTATAGCTTTCAAAATCCTCAGAAAAGTCCCCTGACAGCAGCTTCTCCGGGGAAAGTGCCGGCAGCTGCGCCAGCGGGCGGCGCTCCGTGTCAGACTGCGCCTTGACAGGACTGACCCACGCCGCCAGTGTAAGGGCGATCCAAACAGCACCCAACAGAAGCACGCCTATTTTCTTCTTCATGACGCACCTCCTTAAAAGCGGAAATATAAAAACGGATTAAACGAGCCGTCCACCAGGTACGCCGTGCACACAAGCAGCAGCAAGATCAGCACCAGCGGCTCTAATACTGCACCGGCTTTTCCCGCCCGGACCTTTTCTCCAAGCCGGCGCACCAACGGGGTCGCACCGATCACGCCGGCAACGAGCAGCACCCCGTAGCTGCGCAGAAAATACAGCGTCTGCCCTGTTACCATGGGTATGCCACCGCCGCCAAACATACCGGTAATGTCCGATACCGCCTGGGAAAGATCTGCCCCGTTGAACAGCACGAAGCCCAGGACTGTCACCAAAAGCACATAGCACCGGCGCAGCAGTACGGGAAGCTTCTGAAAGCCCGGTATCCATTTTTCCAGCAACAGAAAAACAGCATACATCAGTCCCCACAGGACAAAATTCCATGCTGCCCCATGCCACAGACCGGTCAGCAGCCACACCGCGAGGATATTGAAGACCCATCTTCCGGTGGGTACCCGGTTACCGCCCTGGGGAATATACACATAATCCCGAAACCAGCTGCCCAAGCTCATGTGCCACCGCCGCCAAAACTCCGTCACAGACTGGGACAGGTAGGGGTAGTCAAAATTTTCCAGGAAGTGAAAGCCAAAGACCCTGCCCAGTCCGATCGCCATATCGCTGTAGCCGGAGAAATCAAAATAGATCTGCAGGGTAAATGCCACCGCGTAGATCCAATAGAAAAGCACGGACTTTTCCTCCGAGCCGCGGAAGAGCTGGGTCAGCTCTCCCAATTGGTTGGCAAGGAGGATCTTTTTGGAAAGTCCCATCAAGAACCGCCGCAGTCCGGCAGTGATATCCTCCCAGGTGTGGGTGCGGTCATCCAGCTGCCGGGCGATATCCGCATAGCGCACGATGGGTCCGGCGATCAGCTGGGGAAACAGGCAGACATACGCGCCAAAGCTGATGATATTCTTCTGGGGCGGCACAGTCCCCCGGTAGACATCCACCGTATAGCTCAGGCACTGGAAGGTATAAAAGCTAATGCCGATGGGCAGCGCCAGCTGCAGCAGCGGAAGCTCTGTGCCGACCACCCCATTGATGCTTCTGATAAAGAAATCCGCGTATTTGAACACACCCAGCAGGGCAAGGCTGATGACCACCGAAGCCGTGAGCCACAGTCTTTTGAACCGTTCGCTTCTGTCAATGGCGATGCCGCAGATGTACGAGAGCAGAATCTGCCCGATCATCAGCAGTACATAGACCGGCTCACCCCAAGCATAAAACAGAAGACTGGCAGCCAACAGGACGGCATTTTTCAGTTTCCCGGGCACCTGAAAATAAACTGCCAGCACCACGGGCAAAAAGTAATATAAAAATGGGATGCTGGAAAAAAGCATATCTTACCCTCCGGTAAAGCGTATCATCCAATTCCAATATGTCGGGTAGCCCCGACAGGCAATGCGCACCAACTGCACTGCGTATCGTCTTTGCCCTGCGCCGCCCGGTATCGCTCCTGCGGCAGTCAAATTCCGATTGGTCGGTCTGACGACCGAAGTGCACAGTTAAAGAAGCCTTCCCGTTTCCATGTAGTTGAAAAGTAGGTACCTCTTAAGGGCACTGTACCGAAGAACACCAGCCAGTGTTATACCGCAAAAACGAAGAAGCGCGCCTGGTGGGGTCTGGGGAGGTTGCGCACACGAGCGCTGCCTGTGGCAGAATAAGCGAGTGGGTAAGCAAGTGCTGTGGTCGGCACAAAGCAAGCCTGCTTCGTCAGGCACAGCTTTTGCCGGGTACCACAAACGGA
>JAZSHB010000051.1:0-5730 GCA_045533015.1 Faecousia sp. | reverse complement strand
GTTCGTGATGATGGTCTGCCATAATGCGCACTCCTTTTCTTGTTTTCCCTATAATACCTTATTTTTTGAGGATTTGCAAGCCCCGGTGGGGGATAAACAAATTCCGATTTGTCGGGCTGTTTCGTCCCTGCTGTCATTGCGAACCAGTGACCGATGTCACTGGTGTGGCAATCTCAAAAATCGAGTTTTACCAGTAGATTCCCACGCCAGTGTGCGCACTGGCTCGGAATGACAATTGGTTGATGCTTGTCGGTAAACAGCCCGATAAATGGGAATTTGACTGTTTCCGCTGTTTTTGGTATAATGCGTACAAAGTATGCCCGGGAGGAAACTGCTATGAGAATGAGAAAAATGAAAAACCTGGAGCCGCGGATGGAAAAATGCGCCGCCTACCGGATCGAAGCGCCGGAAAGGAAGAAGGGCAGCTGGCGCACCTTAATGCCCGGCTGCGCAGCCCTTTGGGTGGAGGTCGGCTGCGGAAAGGGCAAGTTTACCGCTGAGACGGCTGCCGCAAATCCGGAGGTACTGCTGATTGCCGTGGAGCGCTGCCGTGAAGCGATGGTGGTCGCCATGGAAAAGGCAAAGGCGATGGGGCTGAAGAACGTATTTTACATCGACATGGGTGTGGAAAAGATCGAAGAAATTTTTGCCACAGAGGAGATCGACCGGCTGTTCATCAATTTCCCCGACCCCTGGCCCCGGAAGAAGAACGCTAAGCGGCGGCTGACCCACCGGGCGTTTTTGGATAAATACTGCCGGGTAGTACGCCCCGGCGGGGAGATCCATTTCAAAACGGACAATGCACCGTTGTTTGAATATTCTGTGGAGGAGTTTGCCGCCTGCGGTCTGCAGGTGAATAACCTGACCCGGAATTTGCACGAAAATGGCATTGTGGGAATCATGACAGGGTATGAGGAAAAATTTCATGCCCTGGGCACACCCATCAATCGCTGTGAGGTGGTGTGCAAGCCGTTTGTGCTGCCACCGGAGGAGAAGAAACAGCCTGTGGAGGAAGAGGCATGACCGCATATCATGCAGGAGAATGTGACGTGGCAGTGATCGGTGCCGGTCATGCGGGCATCGAGGCAGCGCTGGCTTCAGCACGGCTGGGGCTTGAGACGATCCTGTTTACCATCAATATGGACGCTGTGGGCAATATGCCCTGCAATCCTGCCATTGGGGGCACCGGCAAGGGGCATCTGGTCCGGGAACTGGATGCGTTGGGCGGTGAGATGGGCGTTGCGGCGGACAAGGCATGTATCCAGTACCGGATGCTCAACCGGGGCAAGGGACCGGCGGTTCACTCCCTGCGCGCCCAGGCGGACCGGCGAAAGTACCAGCAGGTAATGAAGCATACCCTGGAGCTGCAGCCCCATTTGCAGCTGAAGCAGGCGCAGATCACAAAAATTCTGACGGAAAACGGCGTGGTGACCGGTGTGCAGACCCAGCTGGGCGCTCGGTATACTGCCAAGGCGGTGATCATCGCCACCGGCACATTTTTGGACAGCACCATCGTGATTGGCGAGTCGGTGCAGCAGTCCGGTCCGGATGGAATGCACGCATCTGTGGGGCTGGCAGACGACCTGCGCAGTCTGGGGCTTAGCCTGCGGCGATTCAAGACGGGAACGCCACCGAGAGTCAACCGCCGTTCTATCGATTTTTCTAAAATGGAGCTGCAGCCCGGTGACGACAGTCCGGAGCCCTTCTCCTTCCGCACAGAGCATCCGGTGGAGAACCGGGCGGTGTGCTATCTCACCTACACCAACGCGGAAACACACCGGATCATCCGGGAAAATTTGGACCGCAGTCCCATGTACGATGGGACTATTTCCGGTATAGGTCCCCGGTACTGCCCCAGTATCGAAACGAAAATCGTAAGATTTGCGGACAAGGAGCGCCATCAGCTGTTTATCGAGCCCTGCGGTATGGACACCGAGGAGATGTACATTCAGGGCTTCTCCAGCAGCTTGCCGGAGGATGTGCAGCTTGCCATGCTGCGTACCGTCCCAGGCTTGGAGCAGGCGGAAATGATGCGTCCGGCGTATGCGATCGAATATGAATGTATTGATCCGACCCAGCTTTTGCCTACGCTGGAGTGCAAGTGCGTAGCAGGTCTTTACGGTGCCGGGCAGTTTAACCGCACCTCCGGCTACGAGGAGGCAGCTGTCCAGGGCTTGGTTGCCGGTATCAACGCAGCCCTGAAGATACAGGGCAAGGAGCCGATGATTCTCACCCGGGATACCAGTTATATCGGCACGCTCATCGACGACCTTGTGACCAAAGGGACGGAAGAGCCCTATCGGATCATGACCAGCCGTTCTGAGTACCGGCTGCTGCACCGGCAGGACAATGCGGATCAGCGGCTGTGCGCCATTGGCGCAAGGGTGGGTCTTGTGCCCCAGTCCCGTTTGCGGCAGGTGGAGGAAAAGTATGACCGGGTGCGCCGGGAGATCACCCGGCTGGAGGGCAGCGGCGTGCCTGCATCAGAAGCGCTCAATGCCATGCTTGCAGCGCGGGCGTCTGCGCCGGTAGCAAACTCAGCCCGTCTGGCGGATCTTTTGCGCAGACCCCAGGTGACTTATGCCGACATCGCCCCCTTTGATCCGGAGCGTCCGGCGCTGCCCCAGGCAGTCACGGATGAGGTGGAGATTCAGGTCAAATACGCGGGCTATCTTGTCCGGCAGGAAAAGCAGGTGGAAGGCTTCCGGAAGGAGGAAGCCCGGCTGCTGCCGGAGGATATGGACTACGGAAACATTCCGGGACTGCGTGTGGAGGCACGGGAAAAGCTGAACCGGATCCGCCCGGTGTCTGTGGGACAGGCAGGCAGAATCTCCGGTGTCAGCCCGGCAGATATTGCGGTGCTGCTCATCTGGCTGGAACAGAAAGATAGGTAAAGTGCGATTTATCGCACCGGGTGAGTAATGGACAATTGACAATTGACAGTTGACAATTATGGTATTTTTCTGCGAAAAATTATTTAAATCGTCGCCATAGGCGACACAATCATTGTCCATTGACCATTGTCCATTGTCAATTATTTATCGGGAGACTTCCTGATAAGTGGGAATTTACGGCACAAACATCGCCTTCGACGCATAGGATAGTCGGAGGCGATTTTTATGGCAATTGTTGATACTACAGTGCCGATCACAGCCCAAAGCTGCGATCGAATGATTCAGGATATCGTAAAAGCGTATCCCTTTTGCCGCAGTGAGGTATTGACGACCACTGCGTTTCAGCGTCCCATCCGGACACTGGTCATAGGGCGCGGACCCCGGAAGGTCATCTACTCCGCGTCCCACCATGCCAATGAGTGGATCACCACCCTGGTTTTGCTGAAGTTTGCCGAGGAGCTGGCGACTGCGATACAGCAAAATGGGCAGATCTTTGGCAGGGATGCTACAGAGATCTCTGAAAAAGCGACAATTTATATGGTGCCAATGGTGGACCCGGATGGGGTAGATCTGGTAGTGGGCGCGATTTCACCGGGGGATATCCAGTACGATCTGGCGCAAAGGATATCCCAGGATTATCCGGCGATTCCTTTCCCCAGCGGCTGGAAGGCGAACCTTCTCGGGGTGGATCTGAATTTGCAGTATCCTGCCGGTTGGCTGCAGGCGCGGGAGATCAAGTTCTCCCAGGGCTTTACCAAGCCGGCGCCCAGAGATTATGTTGGCAGAGCACCCTTAAATCAGTTTGAATCCCGGGCGCTGGCAGGCTATACCGAGGCGATCGATCCGGCTCTGGTACTGGCGTATCATGCCCAGGGTAAGGAGATATACTGGCAGTTTGGCGATATCGAAGTGCCGGGTGCCCGGGCGCTGGGGGAGGAATTTGCTGCAGTCAGCGGTTACGAGCTGACCCAGGTGGCATACAATTCCAGCTTCGCCGGGTATAAGGACTGGTTCATTCAGCAGTTCCGCAGACCCGGCTACACCATAGAGGTGGGGGAGGGGGTCAACCCCCTGCCTATTGAACAGTTTGATGCGATCTACAGGGATAACCTGGGAATCCTGGTAACAGCAGCCGTACCCCCGGCAGAAATATAAATTATTCGTAAACAAAGGACTGGAAGGTTGCGGTTTTGGAAAAAGGTGGATATAATAAGCACATATGAAAACAGCAGGTGAGCATTTATGAAAAAGCTTTTATTTGTGATGAATCCCTGTGCCGGGATGCGCAAAGCGAATAAGGTGCTGCCGGAGATCATTGCCCAGTTCAACCGGGGCGGCTTTGATGTGACTGTGCATATCACCAAGGATCGGGGAGATGCCTACCAGGTGGTCAAAGACCGGGCGGCACAGTTCCAGCTGGTGGTCTGCTGCGGCGGTGACGGCACATTTAATGAGACAGTCGCGGGGCTGATGGAAAGCGGTGCGGATGTTCCCGTTGGCTACATCCCTGCCGGCTCGACCAATGATTTTGCCAGCAGCCTGAAGCTGGAGACGGATCCTGTTAAAGCGGCAAAAGCAATTGTAAACGGCAGTCCTGAGCCCTATGATGTATGCAGCTTCGGCGGACGGTATTTTACCTATGTGGCATCCTTTGGAGCGTTCACCAAGGCAAGCTACGCAACACCCCAGAATATCAAAAACGCGCTGGGGCACACAGCGTATCTTCTGGAAGGCATCCAGGAGATATCTCAGCTGCGAAAAACACATATCAAGCTGGAGCTGGACGGGGAGATCCTCGAGGATGATTATATTTTTGGAGCGATCTGCAATTCCACCAGTGTTGGCGGTATCCTCACATTAGACCCCAAGCAGGTGGATATGGGAGACGGACTGTTTGAAATATTGCTGGTGCGCACGCCCAGAGATCTGGCGGAGATCGGCGAGTGTATCCAGGCGGTGCAGAAGCAGACCTATAATTGCCGTATGATGACCTTCCGCAGTGCAAGCCGGGTACTGATCCATGCAGACCCGGATATGGCATGGACGCTGGATGGGGAAAAAGAGCTGGGGCGCGAGACGGTGATGGTGGAAAATCTGCACCACGCCTTCCGGCTGGTGAGGTAAGAGATGATAAACACGACCCTTTGCTACATTACCCGGGGAGACCAGGTATTGATGCTCCACCGGGTGAAAAAAGAAAATGATATCAATAAGGATAAGTGGATCGGCATCGGCGGCAAATTTGAAAAGGATGAGGCGCCGGAGCAATGCCTCCTGCGAGAGGCGAAGGAGGAAACAGGACTGACCCTGACCCACTGGCAATGCCGGGGTGTGGTGACCTTTCTCAATGACTGCTGTGAGGGGGAGTATATGTACCTGTTCACAGCGGATGGCTTTGAGGGGGCGTTGAAAGACTGCGATGAAGGAGACCTGCAGTGGGTCAGCCGGGATTTTTTAGACAGCCTGCCTCAGTGGGAGGGGGATAAAATCTTCCTTGACCTTTTGTGGAAGGATGCACCCTTTTTCCTGCTGACCCTGCGCTACCATGGGGATAAGCTGACGGAAGCGATTCTCAACGGGGAAAAAATACGGTAAATTCCAATTTGTCGGGTAGCCCCGACAGGCAATGCGCACCGACTGCACAGCGTATCATTTTTGCCCTGCGCCGCCCGGTATCGCTTCTGCGGCGGTCAAGTTCCGATTTGTCGAGCTGTTTACCGACAAGCATCAACCAATTGTCATTCCGAGCCAGTGCGCACACTGGCGTGGGAATCTACTGGTAAAACTCGATTTTTGAGATTGCCACACCAGTGACATCGGTCACTGGTTCGCAATG
>JAZSHB010000060.1:0-4329 GCA_045533015.1 Faecousia sp. | reverse complement strand
ACTGGTTCGCAATGACAACAGGGACGAAACTGCCCAATCAATCGGAATTTGACTGCCGCAGGAGCGATACCGGGCGGCGCAGGGCAAAAACGATACGCTGTGCAGTCCGTGCGCATTGCCTGTCGGGGCTACCCGACAAATGGGAATTTGCTTTCTTATAGGATAGTCCATTTTTTCAAAAAGGTCAAGGAAAAACCGGGGCAGGATGCCCCGGTTTGGTACGATTACATTTCCTCGCGCATTTTCTGAAACAGCGCCATGTACTTGCGTGCCGGCTTGTCCCAGCTGAAGTCCTGCTCCATGTCCCGCTTTTGCAGGGTACGGAAGGCAGCCCGGTCGCGGTTGTACAGATCCAGACAACGCTTCAGCGCACCGTGGAAATCGTCGGCATTGTAGCTTTGGAAGGTAAAGCCCAGACCGCCGTTGCCCGCGGTATCCACAGGGGGAACGGTGTCCTTCAGACCGCCGGTGGCGTGGACCACAGGCACGGTGCCGTAGCGCATGGCGTTCATCTGGCTCAGACCGCAGGGCTCTGACTTGGAGGGCATCAGATAGATGTCGCCGCCGGCGTAGATCCGGGAAGCCAGACCCAGATCGAAGGTGATCTTGGCAGCCATCTTGTCGGGAAATTCCTTTGCCAGCTCCCGGAAAAATTCCTCGAACTGCGCCTCGCCGGTGCCCAGGATCAAAAGCTGACAATCCTCCTCCCACAAAAGCTTACGGGCGGTGTAGCACAGAAGGTCCAGACCCTTGTGACCGGCAAGCCGGGTGACCATGACCAGCAGCGGCACATCTGCCTTTACGGGCAGACCCACCTCCTCCTGCAGGGCTGCCTTGCACAGCGCCTTGCCCTCGGTGAAGGTCTCGGCGTTATAGTGTGCCGGCAGCGCCGGGTCAGTCTCGGGGTTGAAGATAGAGGTGTCGATGCCGTTGGTGATGCCTGTGAGTTTCCAGGCGGCACGGGACAGAACACCATCCATGCCGTGGGCATAGTAAGGGTACAGAAGCTCCTTGGAGTAGCTTTCGGATACGGTGGTGACCATGTGGGCAGTTTCGATGGCGCCCTTCATTACATTGACGCCGCCGCCCAGATCCAGACACGCCCGGTACTCCCAGGGCAGCGCCAGCACATCGTCGAAGAAATCCGCGTTTGCCCAGCCCTGATATTCCACATTGTGAATGGTGAACATACACTTGGTGCCGGGGAACAGGGGGTGGTACTGGGCGGCAAGGTAGGTGGGAACGAGGGCGGTCTGCCAGTCGTTGCATTGGATCACATCGGGGATGAAGTCCAACGCCACCAGAGTATCCAGACACGCCTTGGAGAACCAGGCGAAGCGTTCGCCGTCGTCGCCGCAGCCGTAAAGCGCGCCCTCCCGGTCACCGAAGTAAGAAAGATTGTCCAGGAAGTATACCTGCACACCGTCGGTGCGGTTTTTCAGCCGCAGTACACCGCAGTATTGCTGCCGCCAGCCAAGGGCGACCTGGAACTGGGCTGCCTGTTCCACTTCGTATTTGGGATTTTCCCGGATCTTTTTATAGTAGGGCAGAAGCAGTACCACTTCGTTGCCGGCAATGCGGGACAGTGCTGCAGGCAGCGCCTCCATCACATCGCCCAGACCGCCGGACTTGGCGTAGGGTGCGCCCTCAGAGGCAAGGAGGGCTATTTTCATACGATCTCACCTCGTTTGATGATCACAGGATAGGCGGGCGTACCGATGAGCTTGGAGCCGGGGCGCACCACCACATCCTTGTCCAGAATAACATACTTGAGCTGACAGCCCTCACCGATCACCGTATCGTTCATGATGACACAGCTTTCAATGTCGGCGTTGGGGGCGACGGTGACCTGCCGGAACAGAATAGAGTTTTTCACACAGCCTTCCAGGAAGCAGCCGTCCGCCACAGAGCAGTTTTCAATGCGGCAGTTTTCGCCGTAGTAGGTGGGGACCCGGTCCCGGACCTTGGTATAGACCGGGTGGTTTCTGCCGAACAGGTCATCCCGGATCTGCTTGTTGACCAGCGACAGGGAGTTTGCAAAATACTCCTCTATGGATTCGTTGTACATGGCGATGCCGTCAAACTGATAGATATTCAGGGTCACAGCCTTCTTCTGCCACAGACCCATAACAAGATCCCGGTCCATGTGGTACAGATTGTGGGCGATATGCTCGTTGACCTGCTGCGCCAGCCATTTCTTATTCAGGACGAAAATGTCCATAGATGCTTCGTAGCCTGCAGGGGCGGCGTAGTCTACGGTCATATCGGTGATGCAACCCTTTTTGTCCAGCTTGACAGCCAGGTCCAGGACCTTGTTGCCGTCAGCAATGCCGGACTTGGTCACAAGGGTGATGTCCTTGCCGCTTTCGATGTGGGCTTCGATGACCTTGGAAAGGTCGATGTTGGACAAGATGGCAGAGTCGATCATGACCAGCAGCTCATCCTCGCTGCCATAGCGCAAAAAGCTCATGGCTGCGTACAGGCTTTCCAGCTTGCCCCGGTAGTCTGAGGTGCGGGAGGAGGAGTAGGGGGTCAGATATTCCAGTCCGCCCTCTTCCATCTCAAGACCCCATTCTTCGCCGGAGCCTACATGGTTCATAAGGGACTGGTAGCTGTGCCGGGTGACGATGCCCACACGGTGGATGCCGGCGGAGGAGAGGTTGGAAAGGGCGAAATCCACCTGGCGGTAACGACCGCCGAAGGGCAAACTTGCCATGGTGCGCTTGTCGGTCAGGGCACTGACCGTGCCGTCGTTGGCGAAAATAATACCGGTTACATTCATAGCGCGTCCCTCCCTTACAGCATTTCACCGGGCAAAAGCACGGTATTGGGTCCTACAACAGCGTTCTTTCCGGTGACGCTGATCTTGCGTTTTTTGTCACCGGGCTCGTAAGCACCGCCCACGACAGCGCCCCGGCAGACACGGCTGTCCTCACCCAAGATGGCGTGACGGACGATGGCACCCGGCTCGATCACGGCGCCGGGCATGACCACGCTGTCCTCGACCAAAGCGCCTTCGCCTACAGTACAGCCGGTGGAGATAATGCAGTGGCGGACAGTGCCGTAGATCTCAGAGCCCTCTGCGATGAAGCTGTTGACGGTGGTTGCGCCGGCATCTATGTAGGAAGAGGGATAGGCGTCATTGCGGGCGTAGATCTTGAACTTCTCGTCGCCCCGGATGTTGAACGCCGGGTCCTTGCCCAAAAGCTCCATGTTCGCCTCCCACAGGGAGTCGATGGTGCCCACATCCTTCCAGTAGCCGTCGAAGTTGTAAGCCATCAGCTTATGTCCGGCAGAAAGCAGATTGGGGATGATATTTTTACCGAAGTCGTTGGAGGAGTTGGGGTCTTCTTCGTCTGCGATGAGGAACTGCCGCAGGATGTCCCAGTTGAACACATAAATGCCCATGGAGGCGTTGGTGGACTTGGGCTTCGGGGGCTTCTCCTCAAACTCATAGATGGAGCCGTCGGGATTTGTGTTAAGGATGCCGAAACGGCTCGCCTCCTCCAGAGGAACGCTGCGCACAGCAATGGTACAGGCAGCGCCGCTTTTTTCGTGGAAGCGGACCATCTGGTCGTAATCCATTTTATAAATATGGTCGCCGGAAAGGATCACCACATATTCCGGATCGTAGCGATCGATAAAGGCAATGTTCTGATAGATGGCGTTGGCAGTACCTTTATACCAGCCGCTTTTTTTGTCGTTGCGCTCGTAGGGCGGCAGCACCTGGGCGCTCGCCTGAGACTTGTTCAGACCCCAGGGCTGACCGTTGCCGATGTATTCATTCAGCTCCAGTGGCTGATATTGGGTCAGGATGCCCACGGTATCGATGCCGGAATTGACGCAATTGGAAAGGGGGAAATCGATGATGCGGTATTTACCGCCGAAGGGAACAGCGGGTTTGGCAGTGTTTTCCGTCAGAATCTTCAGACGGCTGCCCTGCCCGCCAGCCAGAAGCATTGCTATACAGCGTTTTTTCTGGAAATACATGGTCACAGCTCCTTATGTTAAAATGAAATTCATTGGATATCGCACATGGGGAAAGCTACTAAATCCCCACCCATTCCATACCACATTTTACACCAGAAAGAAAGAGACATTTTGTCTAAAAGTCAGCACAATTTTCTGTCATATTTACCAAATAATTCCATACCTGCGTCATTTGCGCCTGTCATTTTGCTGTACAAATTCCGATTTGTCGAGCTGTTTACCGACAAGCATCAACCAATTGTCATTCCGAGCCAGTGCGCACACTGGCGTGGGAATCTACTGGTAAAACTCGATTTTTGAGATTGCCACACCAGTGACATCGGTCACTGGTTCGCAATG
>JAZSHB010000035.1:0-3119 GCA_045533015.1 Faecousia sp. | reverse complement strand
TCGGAATGACAATTGGTTGATGCTTGTCGGTAAACAGCTCGACAAAGCGGAATTTGACCAACTGCAAAGAAAGCCTGCCGCCGAAAATTCGGCGGCAGGCTTTGATTACTTCTGATAAGCTCTGTTCTGTGTGTAATATTTTTTCTTATATTTACTGTAGCCATACCTTTTGCCGGCTCCGTCCTCGTCGCGATAGATGAAGCCCAGAATGCGCACATTGACCATTTCCATCTGGCGCATCGCCTCAGCAAGCATCTGCCGGTCAGACACGCCGGAGCGCACCACCATGACCACACCGTCCAAATGCTTGGACACTGCCGCTGCATCGGACACCGCTGTAACCGGCGGCAGATCGATGATAATGTAGTCATAGTCCGCCTTCAGCTCCTCCACAAGCTGTGCCATACGGTTGGAGCCGAGCAGTTCTGAGGGATTGGGCGGAATTTCACCGCTGGTCATCACATCCAGCTTGGGTGCCAGATGGCTGTGCTGGATCGCCTCCCGGTAATCGCCCCGGGCAACCAGCAGGTTGGTCAGACCCGGTGTTCTGGCAAGTCCCAGCTTAGACGCGATCGTGGGCTTACGAAGATCTGCCTCCAAGAGTAATACACGGCATCCGGATTCTGCCAGGGCGTACGCGGTATTGCACACAGTCGAGCTTTTGCCCTCTGCCTGGATGGAGCTGGTTATGCCGATCACATGGCACTGTCCTTCATCCGAGAAAGAGAACATCAGATTGGTGCGCAGCAGGTTATATGCCTCGGTGGCTGCGAAGTTCAGATTGGGACCGAACATTGTGCGGATATTCCAATCCTCTGCCACGCTCTTCTTTTTGCGGTTCATCTGTGCCTTAAACATTCTTTGCACCTCCGCTTTTCTTGGCAGGTCTGCGTTTTTCTGCAGACTCGTAATAGCCCTTGTAGTAGCCTGTCTTTTGGCTCTGTACACCGGGGATCACCGCAAGCAGCGGGTACTCTCCATAGGTCTGTGCCAAATACTCCTCGGAGGTAATGGTGGTGTTCATAAGCTCCGCGATGACGAATATCGCCGCGGTTGCCAAAGCACCTGCAGCTGCGCCGTAAAACGCATATCTTTCATAGTCAGGTCCCACCGGATTGGGATTCTCCACCGCGTAATCCACGACCCGGACGGAGCTTCCCTCAACAACGGAGGAGATCTTTTCCGGTAAAATATCGGCAATGGCATTGGCGATCAGCGCTGCGTGCTTATAGTTGGTGCTGGTGACCACTACCTTAAAAACTTCCGTATCATTCACCGCAGAGGATGCCACCATTGCCTTCAGCTGCCCATAGGAATAGTTCACACCCGCCATCTGCGCCACATCCTCCAGCACACTGCGGCTCTCCAGGATGACCATGTATGTGTCTGCAAGATCCTGTGCCGCTGTGATCTGGGAGGAAGAAAATCCGGGACTTCCCACATAGTTATTATTGACATAGAGCTGAACACTGGCGCTATAGGTGGGCACGATGCCAAACCAGGCATAGCTAAACGCTGCCCCGCCCAGCACTGCTCCTACCAGCACGATGATCCAAAGGCGACGCCACAAAACGACCAACAGCCGTTTCAGGTCGATCTCAACGCCCTCGCGCTTTTCCCTTTTATCCATGCTTTCACCCCTCAATATGTTTACATATTTTTGTTATTATAGCCTATTCCGCGCAGAAAGTCAAACACCATATTCCCGTCCGGTTTCGACAAGCTTCTGCCTTGCACCGCAAGCCCATACCGCGCCAACCAATTATCATTGCGAGGGCGCTTGCGCCCGTGGCAATCTGCCGTCGGGTAGGGACGGCAGACCCGTCCCCTACCCAAGCACCGCAAAACTAAGAGCTGCCTCACAGCTGTGTAAACTGTGAGACAGCCCCGTTTTCATTTATTCTCCCTGCCAGCGGGGGGATCGGGTCAAGCCCGCCTTCCCTGCCCCAAGGCTTTGGGGTACATCCAGAATCCGCTGATTGCGGCTGCCCCGGAAGTACAGCTCCAGACTGCGCTGGTCCTTGTCATAAGGACCGTCGATCAAAATATCGATGGTCTGCAGCAGCTCTCTTTGGGCTGGCGTACCTGCAAGCAGCTGCTCAAAGGTATACCCGGAATATGCCGCCACCTCATAGCCCGCCTGCTTCAGAAGCCTGCCCAGCCGGGCAAAGCCCTCTGCCTGGGCGAAGGGCTCGCCCCCGGAGAAGGTCACGCCCCGGCACAGAGGATTTTCCTGAATAATTCTCAGAACCGTCTCCTCATCCATGGCTGTGCCGCAGCCAAATGCCCAGGAATCCGGGTTGTGGCAGCCTTCACAGTGGTGGGGACAGCCCTGGCAGAATACCGTGGTGCGAATGCCAGGACCGTCTACGATGCTGTCAGTAACGATGCTGGACAGCTCAAGCATGTTTGCTCATTGCGTGCTTGACACGGTCACGCTCCTCGGCGCGCTTGGCGTCGTTCCACTTGTCCATGGTACCGACCAGGTAGCCGGTAATGCGGCGGATGCGCTCAAAGGCGACACCCTGACCCATTTTTTCATTTACAGATTTTGCAGTCATGTTCATTTCCTCCTGTTTGATCGGGAATTGGTGATTGGTTACTCGATGCCCTGGAATGCGGGCATTTCCGGATACAGCCTTCTGAGCTGCTCGGCTTTTTCAGCGGAGATCTGCTCGCCCTCGTGGCGACCGCACCGGGGACATACATCACCGATGATACCCACATAGCCGCAGACCGGGTCCCGGTCCACCGGGTGGTTGATCGAGCCGTAGCCGATGCCGCAGTCATGCATACAGCGCACCACGGACTCAAACGCCTCCACATTCCGGGCAGTATCGCCGTCCAGCTCCACATAGCTGATGTGACCGGCGTTGCACAGGGCATGGTACGGTGCTTCCAGACGGATCTTGTCATAGACAGAGATGTCCTGCCAGACGGGGATGTGGAAGGAGTTGGTGTAGTACTCCCGGTCGGTAACACCGGCGATCTTGCCGAAGCGCTTCTGGTCCATGCGGACAAAGCGACCGGACAGACCCTCTGCCGGTGTGCCCAGCAGGGTCACATTCATCTTCAGCGCCTGGGATCTGTCATCACAGAACTTACGCATGAAGCCCACG
>JAZSHB010000027.1:0-8375 GCA_045533015.1 Faecousia sp. | reverse complement strand
GGGCTGCTGGCCGTAGCTGTTACCGCCGTAGCCGCCCTGGTTGCCGCCGTAGCTGTTTCCGCCGTAGGAATTGCCGCCATAGGGGTTGCCACCGTAGCTGCCGCCCTCGGGGTCACGCTTGCTGTCGCCGAAGTAAGCATTTGCCACTACGACCTCAGCAGAAGTGCGCTTGTTTCCTTCTTTATCGGTCCAGTCGCGCATTTCGAGGCGGCCATCCACCACGATCATGCGGCCCTTGGTGAAGTACTTGGAGATGAACTCTCCCGTCTGACGCCAGGCAACACAATCGATGAAATCAGCCTTTCTCTCGCCGCCGTCCTTGGACACGAAGTCCCGATCGACAGCTACGCGGAAGCTAGCTACAGCAACACCGCTGCCGGTGCGGCGCAGCTCCGGGTCACGAACCAAACGACCCATGATGGTGATGTGGTTGAGCATGGTGTCTCCTCCTTACTCTTCCACAGCAGTGGTCAGGCAGCGCAGGACGCCTTCGGTGATCTTCATCACACGCTCCAGCTCTGCGGGGAACTCGGGCTTGCTTTCGAAGTTCATCAGAACGTAGTAGCCCTCGTTCAGGTCATTGATGGGGTATGCCAGACGACGCTTGCCCCACTCATCAATGTTGCTGAGAGTTCCCTCCGCTTCCACCATTGCCTTGAACTTTTCCACAAGTGCGGCGATGCCTTCCTCGCCCTGAGCAGGGTCGATGATGTAAAGCACCTCGTACTTACCGGTGATCTTAGCCATGTTGTTTGCACCTCCTTTTGGTCTTCAGGCCCCCGGACGCGCCGGGAGCAAGGATATGTCTGCATTTTCAGACCAGTGTATTATATCGGCTTTTCCAGGGGTTGTCAAGGATTTTCCTGCTTTTTTATCACTGAATTTTGGAAAATAGGGGCAAAACCTCGGCTTATACACAACATGTAGTGTAAAAATTGGGCGCCCCGGTTGGGGCGCCCGTGACTACCTTAGCAGCAGCCGCAGCCGTTGTCGCAGCTGTTGTTGCCGTTGTTGTTGCCGCAGCAGAAGAACAGGACCAACAGAATGATGATCCACCAGCAGCAGTTGTTACCGAAAATACCGTTGTTGCACATAAGAATACCTCCGAATGATTTTTCTGAGCAGTTTCGTTCTGCTCATTCCATGGTATTCCGGGGCGCTGAAAATGTTACAGCGTCCGCAGCGCGTCCACCAGGGCAGTTTTCGAGGCGGTCTTTTCGTCCTTGGTCTTAATGACCCGGGCGGGGCAGCCGGCAACCACGGTGTTCGGCGCTACATCCTCCACCACCACCGCACCGGCAGCGACTACGGCATTTTCGCCGATGCGGCAGCCCTCAATGATCACTGCGTTGGCACCGACCAGAACATTATCTTCTACGATCACAGGGGTGGCGGATGCCGGCTCGATGACTCCCGCGAGAACCGCGCCTGCACCGATGTGACAGTTTTTTCCAACGGTGGCGCGTCCGCCCAGGATCGCACCCATATCGATCATCGTGCCTTCGCCCACCACAGCACCGATATTGATCACAGCGCCCATCATGATAACGGCGTTCCTGCCGATCTGCACCTGCTCCCGGATGATGGCGCCCGGCTCGATGCGGGCGGGAATGTCCTTCATGTCCAGCATGGGGATGGCAGAATTGCGGCAATTGTTTTCGATCTCCACATGGTCAAAGGCGTTTGCCTGGAGCACGGGGGCAACATCCTTCCAGTCACCGAAGACCAGCTTGCAATTACCTGCGGCGGGAAACACGCGGCAATTGGGAAATTCCACCGGTGTTTTTTCCCAGACATAGACCTTCACTGGGGTTTTCTTTTCAGAGGTGCGGATATATTCGATGATTTCCTGCGCGTTCATAGGCATCTCCTTTGGATTTTTTCTAATCATAACATCTTTTGCCGGTTCTGGCAAGGCGGAAATTGACACCCGGAGGCAAATCGCTTATAATACAAACGAGGTGATAAGCCATGCAGATCATAGAAGACAGACGGGCGCTGCACGAGATTCCGGAGCTGGACCGGCAGCTGCCGAAGACGCTGGATTATCTGAAGCTGAAGCTGGCGTTTTTGTCCTGTCAGGTGTTTACGCCTGCTGAGGGCGCGCTGTGCGCGTGGTTTGATTTTGGGGCGGACAGCGCCATTGCATTTCGTGCCGATACGGACGCACTGCCCATTACGGAGAAAACCGGAAAGCCCTATGCCTCCCGGCACCCGGGCAGGATGCACGCCTGCGGACATGACGGACACATGGCGATTCTTTTGGAGCTTGCCCGGCGGCTTGACAAAAAAACGGGAATGAAGCGCAATGTGCTTTTGGTGTTCCAGCCGGCGGAGGAGACCTCCGGCGGTGCAAGGGATATCTGCCGGTCCGGTGTTTTTAAGAAGTATAAGGTGGAGGCGATCTTCGGTCTGCACCTGTGGCCCGGTCTTGAGGAGGGCGTGATCGCCAGCCGGAAAAATGAGATGCTCAGCCGTTCCTGTGAGGTGACGGTGGAGATTAGCGGAAGGGCTGCCCATGTGGCAAAGGCACAGGAGGGCATAGATGCCCTGGCAGCGGCGGTGGAATTTTACCGCCGGGCGACGGCGCTGGAGGCGGCACTGCCGGATAACATCTTCCGCCTGTTGAAATTTGGCAGGATGGAGGGCGGCACGGTACGCAACGCCATTGCCGGGAAAGCGGTCCTTGCCGGTACGCTCCGGGCGTTCCAGGACACGGTGTATCATGACCTGCGCGCCGGACTTGTGACCCTGGGAAATGAGCTTGAAGAGCAAACCGGCTGCAAGGTGGAGGTCCGCATGAGCGACGGGTATCCGGCGGTGATCAACCCCCCGCAGCTGTACGACAGGGTGCGCGCCGCGGTGGATTTTCGCGAGCTGGAGACGCCGAGCATGATCACAGAGGATTTTTCCTGGTATCAGAGAAGTCTACCGGGCATGTTCTTCTTCCTGGGCACGGGAGATACGCCGGCACTCCATGCGGATGATTTTGATTTCAACGAGGATATCCTGGAAAAAGGCGTGGCGTTTTTCCAGGAATTAGCGACAAAGCTCTAAAAATATGACCGCACCCGGGAGGGTGCGGTCTTGTTGTATAAAGAAAACCACGCGTTAGACGCGTGGTTCAATAAAGCCTATGGCGATGAGTAAAAATCCCTGTTATGATAATTGCGCGGTCTGCCAACTGCACAAAACTACATAACAGGGAGGCATTCATTATGGGAAAGAATGACATCAACAGTTTATCACACACTAAATGGAATTGCAAATACCACATCGTATTTGCACCAAAATACCGCAGAAAAGTTTTCTATAGGCAAAAGTGGGCAGCAATAGGCAAGATATTACGGCAACTATGTGAATGGAAAGGTGTGACCGTGATAGAAGCAGAAGCATGTCCAGATCACATCCATCTCTTCGTGGAGATACCACCAAAGTTTTCCGTATCAAGCTTTATGGGTTACTTAAAAGGGAAGAGTAGCACAATGCTGTATGAGCAATTCGGCGAACTAAAATATCAATATCGCAATAGGGAGTTTTGGTGCCGAGGGTATTATGTGGACACCGTCGGAAAGAACGAGAGCCGAATTGCGGAATATATACGCAACCAACTAAAAGAGGACGAGATGGGGGAACAATTAAGAATCCCATCTACTAGCCCGTTTACGGGCAGCAAGTAACAGTCCTACGCAGTTGGCAGATCGTACTCACGCGTTAACGCGTGCGCGAGGAACAGAGGGCTATGCCCGTAAAATGACAACCACCGGCTACGCCGGTGGATGTGTTTTATTTATAATTCGTCGGGGAAGGTTGCTTCGGTGGCCTCGTCCCAGCCGTACCCTTTATCGTAGAAAAAATGCTCGCTTTCCCGAAAGGCACGGGTGATCGCGTCAAGGGAGGCATTGCAGCCGGCAGGAACGGTATAGACGAGGGTTTCGGTGTCAGTGTACAGCAGCAGGTAGTAGGTACTGCCGCTGCAGGCGATATCCAGACTGTTGCGTTGGAAGAGCATATCGGCACTGCACTCCTGCAGACCCACAGCCCACTGGTAGTCCAGATACCACCCCTCGCCCATAGTGGCGGGGCTCTCATTGGTAACGATCAGCTCCAGGACATCCACCTGCTCCTGGGTCAGGGTATAGCGCTCCGAAGAAAAATCACCGATCTGTTCGTCATACAGGCTGTAGCTGTAGCACACCAGCTCCGGGGTAAAGAGCTGGGTCATCCGGGCACTGAAGTCATCATACAGATCCTCCCGGCAGAAATACACACCCTCTTCTATCCAGGCGTGCAGGACCGTCCCGTCGGCACAGGGAGACAAGGAAAACGCTGACAGCATGGGACTGAGCAGAACCGGCACATCGGAGGCGGTCGCATACACATCCGAGGCGTCGTCATATTCCGGACGGAAATATTCGTTGTGCGGAAGCATTTTATAGGTGCTGCCGTTCCAGAGGAGATTGCCGCTTTCATCGAAAAATGCCTGATTTTGCCGCATTTCATCCAGTGCCGCACAGCCGCACAGAGAGAAAAGCAGCATGGCAGTCAAGAGAAAAACAAGACCGCGTTTGAGGTTCTTTTTCATAAGATATCCTCCTTATTCCAGGTTGAGCCGCTTGCGGATGATGCTGTTGCAGATCAGATGATACACCAGCGCCAGCAGCGCGTAGAGCACGGTCAATGCGCAAAGGACGGTGTGGACGGTGGCGTAGGGATGGGCGGAGATGATGCGGTAAAGCTCATCCAGCGCGCCGGTTTCCTCCAGAATCACGATCACGATGCTCAGGACCGTGCCGAGGATCTGGTTTATCACATATACGCCGAAGTATACACCCACGGCGGCAAGCACCCGGTTTTTCCGGAACAGCTGTCCCACGCAGATACAGGTGTAGTACAGAAGATATGTCATAAACAGGGATACGAGAATAAGCAGACAGAATTCCACACAGTAGCCGGCAAGGTGTCCGGCAAAATCCTTGTGGATCAGGCTCACAAGATAAGCACCGGCTTTGCAAATTTCCGTAAATACATCACCGGCGGTGATCACGATCGCGGACAGGATACACACCGCAAGGGCGATGAGCTCAAAGACCACCGCCGTGATGACCTTGACCCACAGGTGGTTTGCGGGGGTGACCGGCAGGGTCAGGGTCAAATAGCCCTCGCCGGAGAACATGTTTTTGTAAAACCGGGTAATGCCGAAAATGGTAGGGGTCGCCATGGTCGCCAGCAGAGCGACCACATAAATAAAGATGGCAGAGCCGTTGATGATACTGTAATACACAGTGTCACTTTCAAAAAACTGCAGGATCCGGTGCATACCGGCAACTGCCAGGGTGATGCCGAAGACGATGGGCGCTACCCGCAGCCACGCCTTAAATTCATGCTTAAATAATTTTCTTACCATCGGAACACCTCCCGGAACAGTTCGTCGACGCTTTTACCGCTTTCTTCCCGGATATCATCCACCGTTTTCTGCAGCAGAATCTTGCCGTTTTGGATGAAGACCACTTCGTCGAGGATTTGCTCGATATCCGCGATGAGATGGGTGGAGATCAACACGGTTGCCTCCGGATTGTAGTTGTTGATGATGGTGGAGATCACGTAGTCTCTTGCGGCGGGGTCTACGCCGGCGATGGGTTCGTCAAGAACATAAAGCTTGGCGTTGCGGCTCATGGTCAGGATCAGGCAGACTTTTTCCTTGTTGCCCTTGGATAGGCTCTTCAGTCGCTGGTTGGGGGAGATTCCCAGCCTCTCCAGCATCTCATAGGCGAGGAAGGGGCGGAAATCGGCGTAAAAGTCCTGGAAAAAACCCACGATCTGCTTGACGGTCATCCAGGTGTTTAAGTAAATGTTGTCCGGCAGGTAAGCGACTTCTGCCTTTGTTTTTGGTCCCGGCGGGTTGCCGCCAACGAGAACGGTGCCGCTGTCAGGGGTCAGCAGTCCGTTGATCAGCTTGATGATGGTGGTCTTGCCGGAGCCGTTGGGACCCAGCAGACCCACGATCCTGCCACTTTCCAGGGCCATAGACACATTGTCCAGGGCAAGGATCCTGCCATAGCGCTTGGTAAGCCCCTGGCAGCGCAAAATTTCGCTCATACTTCCCACTCCTTTACTGCTTCTTTGATTTGCTCCGGGGTCATGCCCAGGGAGGTCATTTCCGCAAAGAATGCCCCGATCTTTTCTTGTGACAACTGCTCCCGCAGCTGCCGTGCAGCGGAAATGTCCGGGGAAACGAACCAGCCTGCACCCCGGGCGGAGTACAGGATACCCTGCTGCTCCAGCTGCGCAAAGGCACGCTGAACTGTGTTGGGATTGACACCGGCAGCCAGCGCCACCTCCCGGACGGACATGATCCGCTGATCCGGGGCAAATTCCCCGGCGGCGATATGTGCGCACAGCTGCTCGCAAAGCTGCGGGCAAATAGCGCGGTGCTTGTCGATCTTCCAGGTCACATGATAGCCTCCTTTCATGCCTACAACTGTACTAGCTCACTAATACAATAATACAGTTTTTTCCATTTGTCAAGCAAAAAGTCAAAGAGGTTGCGGCGCAGGGCAGATTGAAAAAGCTGCACCTTCATGATATGATATAAAAAAGGTGGGATGCATATGGATTATGCAAGCTGTAATTTATGCCCCAGAGAATGCGGCGTTGACCGCAGTGCGGGAGCACGCGGTTTTTGTGGCTGTGGGGCAACAGCCCTGGTGGCGAAGACGATGCTGCACAAGTGGGAGGAGCCTGCATTGGCAGGCAGCGGCGGCAGTGGCGCGATCTTCTTTGGGGGCTGCACACTGGGGTGCAGCTATTGCCAGAACCGTGCCATCAGCAGCGCGCCGGTGGGTGAGCCGGTAAACGCCCGGCAGCTGCGGCAGCGGATGGAGGAGCTGATCGCCCAGGGTGCGGAGAATATCGACCTTGTTACGCCGTCTCATTTTCTCCCTACAGTCTTATCGGCACTGGAGGAAAAGCTCCCGGTGCCGGTGGTCTATAACTGCGGCGGCTATGAGCGCACACAAACAGTAGAGGCGCTGCGGGGAAAGGTGGATATCTTTCTGCCGGATCTGAAGTACGCAGAGGATGCCTTAGCGCAGGCGCTTTCCGGGGTGAAGGATTACTTTTCCGTCGCGACAGCTGCCATCCGGACTATGGTGGAAGCAGCAGGACCGGTGCAATGGGAGGGCGAAAAGCTTATCCGTGGCGTGATCATCCGTCATTTGATTCTGCCGGGGCATGTGGAAAATTCTCTGAAGGTGCTCGACTGGATCGCGGAGGCGTTTCGCCCCGGACAGGTATTGGTCAGTCTGATGCGGCAGTATACGCCCATGCCGGGCATGCAGCCGCCTCTGGACAGGCAGGTCACAGAGGAGGAATACCAGGCGGTACTCAGCTGGATGTATTTGAACCGGCTGGAGGGCTTTACACAGCAGGCGCAGTCCGCCTCCAGGGAGTATATACCGGATTTTTGACATTATCAGAAAAAATGCAAACGCGCCGCCCTCCTTTCGGAGGGCGGCGCGGCTGTATGTTTGCGGATATGTATGCTATTACATATCGAAGGGCTCCATGCCCAGAACAGGGTGACCGACTTCGCCCAGGAACTCCAGCAGCTGCTCGGGGTCCTCGGTGCAGACAGTCTCGTCAGCGATCATGTCGGTGAAGTTTTCAACACCGTACATCTCCAGCGCAACCGCATCCAGACGCTCACGGACCTGTTCCTTCAGCTCCTTGGGCATCCAGACGATACGACCGGGACCGCCTTCTGCTGCGATGAACTTCTTGGAGAAGATGAACTGCTTGCCGTGACCCATGAAGCCGGGGGTCTGAACACCGCCGCCGGTCATGGAAGCCATATCGGAGAAGCTCATGCCCAGAGGCGTCATGCCGGCATGCTCACGGGAGGTGATGACAACGCCCATAGAGCAGGGCTCAACACCGCAGATACACTCGAAGCAGCCACAGGAGGTCATGGGATCCTGGAACAGGGAGTACAGAGTAACGTGCTCCAGCGCACCGTGAGAGTACTTCTCGATGGCTTCATCCACATCCTCGAAGCGACCCAGGTTCTCGTCGATGCAGCGCTCCTTGGGAACGATCTGGCAGGGACCTGTGGGATCCAGCTCGTTGGTAGCCTTGGCATCCAGCCAGGAAACTGCACCGCAAAGACCCAGACGCTCAGGGGTAACGATACACACATGGCTGGGGGAGAATGCCTGGCACATGATACAGGTGTAGTAAACGGGAACGGACTCGTCGGTCATGGAGCTGAGACGGTCGTCACGCTTTGCAAAGACCTCGTTGGCAGCGGCGCGCAGCTCCTTGTTCTGCTCGGCATCCACAACGATCTTCACCTGGCACTTGTCAACAACAGCCTC
>JAZSHB010000024.1:0-13097 GCA_045533015.1 Faecousia sp. | reverse complement strand
AACCTCTCTTTGGAGGGCTGGAACGGCGAGGCGCTGAATGAAAAGTTCAATTCTCCTTTGTGGGAGCAGCTTTACAAGCCCTGTCTTGCCTGCGGCACATGTACCTTCGTCTGCCCCACCTGCCAGTGCTACGACATCAAGGATTACGACACCGGAAACGGCGTCCAGCGCTACCGCTGCTGGGACAGCTGCATGTACTCTGACTTTACCATGATGGCGCACGGCAACAACCGCACCAGCCAGCTGCAGCGGTTCCGCCAGCGGTTCATGCACAAGCTGGTCTACTTCCCTGCCAACAATGACGGCATGTATTCCTGCGTCGGCTGCGGCAGATGTGTGGATAAATGCCCCAGCCATCTCAATATCGTAAAGGTCATTAAGGCTTTTGGAAAGGAGGGTCAGTGATGCACGACCATGAATGTACCTGCCATCCCGGCTTTTACCACGATACGCTGATCCCCCACATCGGTGTGATCACCGACATCCGTCAGGAGACTCCCGACGTTAAGACCTTCCGTATCGAGCCTCCCGAGGGCGGCAAATTCTTCGAGCATATGCCCGGTCAGTGCGCCATGATCTGCGTACCCGGTGTCAGCGAGGCGATGTTCTCCATCACCTCCTCTCCCACCAACAAGGAATACCAGGAGTTCAGCATCAAAAGATGCGGCGAGTTGACCGAGTGCCTCCACTCCCTGCAGGTAGGTGACCAGGTCACCGTCCGGGGTCCCTACGGCAACAATTTCCCTGTGGAGACCGACCTGAAGGGCAAAAACCTGCTGTTTATCGCCGGTGGTATCGCCCTTGCGCCGCTGCGCAGCGTCATCAACTACGTGCTGGACAACCGTGAGGGCTACGGTCACGTGGATATCCTCTACGGCTCCCGTTCGGCAGATGATCTGGTGCAGCTCAAGGAGATCCAGGATGTCTGGATGAAGACCGAGGATGTGGACGTGTACCTGACCATCGACCGCCCCCAGGAGGGCTGGGACGGCAATGTGGGCTTCGTCCCCACCTATCTGCGTGAGCTTGCCTTCGACACCAACCGGATCGCTGTGCTCTGCGGTCCTCCCATCATGATCAAGTTCTGCCTGCAGGCACTGCAGGAAATGGGCTTCAAAAAGGAACAGATCTGGACCACGCTGGAGCTGCGCATGAAGTGCGGCGTAGGTAAGTGCGGACGCTGCAACATCGGCTCCAAGTACGTCTGCAAGGACGGTCCGGTGTTCCGCTGCGACCAGATCGACGAGCTGCCCGCAGAATACTAAGGAGGTTTTACAATGGAAAAGCTTGTGAATGTTTATTTCTTCGGTAAGCGCTATCAGGTGCCCGGCGATCTGACCATCATGACCGCTATGGAATACGCCGGCTACACTCTGACCCGGGGCTGCGGCTGCCGCCACGGCTTCTGCGGCGCTTGCGCTACCATCTACCGCATCAAGGGCTGCAATGAACTGAAGACCTGCCTCGCCTGCCAGACACAGGTGCAGGAGGGTATGTACATAGCCAGCATCCCCTTCTTCCCCACCGACAAGCGTGCTTACGAGATCGAGGATCTGAAACCCAATCAGCAGGTAAGGATGGAGCTGTACCCTGAGATCTACAGCTGCATCGGCTGCGACGCCTGCACCAAGGCATGCACCCAGAGCCTGAATGTTATGCAGTATATCGCCTACGCACAGCGGGGCGAACTGGAGAAGTGTGCAGAAGAATCCTTCGACTGCGTCAGCTGCGGCTGCTGCTCTGTGCGTTGCCCTGCTGAAATTTCCCATCCCATGGTGGGTCTGCTTGCCCGCCGCCTTACCGGTAAGTACATTGCTCCCAGATCTGAGCATCTGCATAATCGCGTTGACGAGATCAACCGTGGTGAGTATGATCAGCTGATCGAGGCAATCATGCAAAAGCCCATCGAGGAAATGCAGGAGCTGTACAACACCCGGGATATCGAAAAGTAAGGAGGGGTCACCATGTTTACTGAAACTATGCTGGAATCCATCAAGAAGGTGGAAGCTACCCGTGCTGAGCGAATGGGCACTGAGCCCCGCCGTATGACTGCCGAGGAAAAAAGCGAGCTTCTGAAGCAGTACCACCCCGACTACCGTGCCGAGGGCTTTGCCGAGATCAAGATCGGTCCCAACAAGGGACAGAAAGCACCCTTGGAGCTGACCCAGCTGCTGCACTCCAACAGCCGTCTGCTTAACGAGAAGATCAACCTGGAAAACCCTGCCTACGATGTGGATGTTCTGGTCATCGGCGGCGGCGGTGCAGGCGCTCCTGGCGCTATCGAGGCGCATGAAGCCGGTGCAAATGTGATGAACGTCACCAAGCTGCGCACCGGCGATGCCAACACCATGATGGCTGAGGGCGGCTTCCAGGCTGCCGACAAGCCCAACGATTCCCCTGTTCAGCACTATCTGGATGCCTTCGGCGGCGGTCACTTCGCAGCCCGTCCGGAGCTGCTGCGCCGGCTGGTCATGGAAGCACCCGACGCCATCCGCTGGCTCAACAAGCTGGGCGTCATGTTCGACAAGGACGCAGACGGCACCATGGTCACCACCCACGGCGGCGGCACTTCCCGTAAGCGTATGCACGCCTGCAAGGACTACTCCGGCGCGGAGATCATGCGTACTGTCCGTGACGAGGTTCTCAACCGCCAGATCCCTGTGGTGGAGTTTACCTCCGCTGTGGAGCTCATTAAGGACGACAAGGGTCAGGTCGCCGGTGCTGTGCTTCTGAACATGGAGACCGGTGACTACATGGTCGCCAGAGCCAAGACCGTCATCATCGCCACCGGCGGTGCAGGCAGACTGCACTACCAAGGCTTCCCCACCTCCAACCACTACGGCGCTACCGCTGACGGTCTGATTCTGGGCTACCGCGCCGGCGCACCTCTGCTGTACCAGGATACTATCCAGTATCACCCCACCGGTGTTGCCTACCCCAGCCAGCTCTTCGGCGCACTGGTCACCGAGAAGGTCCGTTCCATCGGCGCTATGCTGGTCAACAAGGACGGCGAGGCTTATGCCCATCCTCTGGAAACAAGAGACGTTTCCGCGTCTGCCATCATTCGTGAATGCGCAAACGGCAAGGGCGTTGAGACCCCCCTGGGCAGCGGTGTCTGGCTGGATACGCCCATGATCGAGCAGCTCCACGGTGAGGGCACCATCGAAAAGAGAATTCCTGCAATGTTCCGTATGTACTTAAACTACGGCATCGACATGAGAAAAGTCCCGATCCTGGTATACCCCACTCTGCACTATCAGAACGGCGGTCTGGAGATCGGCGGCGAGGGCTACACCAAGGCGATCCCCAATCTGCTGGTCGCCGGCGAGGCTGTTGGCGGTATCCACGGACGCAACCGTCTGATGGGCAACTCCCTTCTGGACATCATCGTCTTCGGCAGAAATGCCGGTAAGGCCGCCGCAAGGCGTGCTAAGGAAGTCACCCTGGGCAAGCCCAATCTGGATCATATCCAGGCTTACGCCAAGGAGCTGGAAAGCGCTGGACTGAGTGAAAACGCCGGCGTTTCCCCTCTGCTTCTGCCTAAATATGCCCGCCACGAAAAGTAATTAAGACTGCAGGACAGAGGCGCACAGCCTCTGTCCTACAGCTGTTTTGAGGAGTTGTAGAAAATGGATTTTATTTCTAAGCTGATTGGTCTGGGTGCTACCCCCACCGTGCTGCTCAGCGTATTTCTGATCTGCTTTGTGGGCTACGCCATCGGTGCTGTGAAGGTCAAGGGTCTGTCCCTGGGCACCGCGGGCGTATTCCTGTTTGCCCTGCTGTTTGGCTACCTGTGCACTCTGCCGGGACTGAAGGAAATCCCTGTGTTAGGGAAATTCTACATGGAGAATGCTGCCGACGCCAAGATCTCCAGTTTTAAGTTTATCTCCAATATTGGACTGGTCCTGTTCGTTACCTCTGTTGGCTGCATTGCCGGTCCTAAGTTTTTCCGGAATCTGAAGGTCAACGCCAAGTCCTACGTACCTATGGGCGTACTGATCGTTCTGATGGGAAGCATCGTTACGGTTCTGTTTGCCATGATCCCCGGTATCGGCGCGGCATATTCCACCGGCATCCTGTCCGGCGCGCTGACCTCTACCCCCGCCTTCTCCGCAGCCCAGGGCGCTGTGGAAGCCATGGCTCCGGAACAGCTGGGCCTGGTTTCTCTGGGTCACGCTGTGGCATATCCCTTCGGTGTCATCGGCGTGGTGCTGTTCGTACAGATTATGCCTCGGCTTTTGAAGGCAGACATTTCCAAGGAGCGCACGCTGATCAGCAACATTTCCACACAGGAAGCTGCCGAAAAGGTCTCCAAAAAGCGCTTTGAACTGGATGAATTTGGTTTTGGTGCTTTTGGTCTGACTGTCGTTTTGGGCGTGCTGCTGGGCTCTGTCAAGATCCCTCTCAGCGGACAGGGCTTTGACGGTCCTTGCTTCTCCCTGGGTCTGACCGGCGGTCCTCTTCTGATGGGTCTGATCCTTGCCCACTTCGGCCACATCGGCTCAGTCAGTCTGAAGGTAGATGAGCACGCTCTGAAGAGCTTCCGGGAATTTGGTCTGATGCTGTTCCTGGTAGGCGCAGGTGTGGAAGGCGGTGTGGAGCTGGTAGAGCAGATCGCCGCTTCTGAGTACGGCATCATGATCGTGGCCTACGGCTTTATCGCCGGCGCGCTGATGACCCTCATCCCCATGATTGTTGGCTACCTGTTTGCACGAAAGGTCTGCAAGCTGCCCCTGCTGAACAATCTGGGCTCTATCACCGGCGGTATGACCTCAACCCCCGCCCTGGGTACTTTGATCAGTGTGGCAGGCACCGATGACGTGGCAGCAGCTTACGCATCCACCTACCCCATCGCACTGGTGCTGATCGTGCTGGCATCTCAGCTGATCAACTCTTTTATGCTGATCTAATCTATGAATAGGAAAACATCCCGGCTGCGGTTGCAGCCGGGATGTTTTCCTATTCATGTCTTGCTTCTCAGAAGGCTTCCATAATGCGCTTTGCAATATGCTCCATGCCCAGATCGCCGGGATGGGACGCTACGCCTTTGTGCTCAAACAAGCCATAGACCTTCATTTCTGGTTTTGCACCCAAATCTCCCAGTTCCACAAGGGGATATCCCTTATCCCTTGCATAGGCACGGATGGTATTGTCCGTAGGATGAGACCAAAAGCTGGTCAATCTTAAAGTCCATATTCGGCAGTTTGCAAGTTGACTTTCCTTATCGTCCCATGGTATACTAAATGCAAATTTTCAGGAGGTGCTGCTATGAACCATGTGATCGTACCGGCTTCTTATCAGCCCGTTCTAAGTGGCTATGACCTGCAGCGTGCCATTGCGCTGACAAAGGAGATCTTTCAGGCAGAGTTTACCCAAAATCTGCATCTGCAGCGTGTTTCCGCGCCGCTGTTTGTGAAAGCCTCCTCGGGTCTGAATGACGATCTCAGCGGAAGCGAACGGGCAGTCGCCTTTGATGTGCCTGCCATCGGTGACGATGCGCAGGTGGTCCATTCTCTGGCAAAGTGGAAACGTCTGGCTCTGAAAAAGTACGGCTTTTCCAGCCAGGAGGGACTGTACACCGATATGAACGCCATCCGCCGGGACGAGGACCTTGATAATATCCACTCCATTTATGTGGACCAATGGGACTGGGAACGGATCATTGAGAAGGAAAACCGGACACCGGAATATCTGAAAGCGACTGTGCAGTCTATCGTAGATGTGATCTGTGATGCCAGCGAGGCTCTGAAAAAAGCATTCCCTCAGATCAAGGTGACGCTGTGCCGCCAGGTCAGCTTTATCACCTCCCAGGAATTGGAAGATCTGTATCCCCAGCTGACCCCGGAGCAGCGGGAGCATGAATACCTGAAGCAGCACAAGACCGCCTTTATTATGCAGATCGGCGGTAAGCTGCGCTCCGGCAAGCCCCACGGCAACCGCGCCCCGGACTATGATGACTGGTCCTTAAACGGTGACATCCTGTTCTGGAACGACACCCTGGGCATCGCCTTTGAGATCTCCTCCATGGGTATCCGTGTGGATCCTGCGGCGCTGGACCGGCAGCTGAGCGTTTCCGGCTGTGACCATCGCCGCCAGCTCCCCTTCCATAAAATGCTTTTGAACAACGAGCTTCCCCTGACCATCGGCGGCGGCATTGGGCAGTCCCGGCTGTGCATGCTGCTGATCGGCTGCGCCCACATCGGTGAGGTGCAGACCAGCCTTTGGGATGACGACACTCTGCGCATCTGTAGGGAAAACGGCATACCGCTGCTGTAAGAAGCAGCCTGCTCTTTGATCCAAGCAACAACTGCTTGTATATTTGACAAAACTATGTTATGATGAAAAAAGAAGGAGGTACTATTATGAATATCAATTACATCCACCCTGCAGACCAGCTGGTCATGTTTATGCAGCGCATCTACGACAAGGGCATGACCACCACCTCCGGCGGCAACCTGTCTATCATGGACGATGACGGCAACATCTGGATCACTCCTGCCGGCATCGATAAGGGTACACTGACCCGTAACGATATCGTCTGCATCAAACCCGACGGCACCCAACTGGGCACACACCGTCCTTCCTCAGAATTTCCGTTCCACGCGGCGGTGTATAAAATGCGCCCGGACCTGCGTGCGGTGCTTCACGCCCATCCCCCGGCATTGGTGGCGTTTTCCATCGCCCGGCAGATTCCGGATCCGGATCTGCTGCCCTCCGTCCGCAAGGTCTGCCCCAACATCACTATGGCAGAATATGCCGTCCCCGGCAGCGACCGGCTGGGCGAAAACATTGGCAAGTGCTTCGCTGACGGCAGCGATATCGTGCTTCTGGAAAACCACGGCGTGTGCATCGGCGCGGAGGATATGTTTACAGCCTTCCAGCGCTTTGAAACGCTGGAATATACCGCAAACCTGGAGATCCTGGCAAAGCGCATCGGCAACATCCGTTCTCTGCCCGATGAGGCACTGCGCATTTCGGAGACCACAGTCCATTTGAAAATGGATGACTTTATCCCCAACAGCCATTCCTCCGAGGAGCTGGCAGCCCGTCGGGATATGATCACCTTTATCCGCCGTTCCTACCGGCAGGGTCTGTTTACTGCCACCCACGGCACCTATTCTGTCCGCCTGTCTGATGGCAGCTTCCTGATCACCCCCTTCGGTCTGGATCGCGCCTATCTGGAGGAGGATGATCTGGTCCGTGTCAAGTCCGGCATGAAGGAAGTAGGCAAGACCCCCTCCCGTGCTGTGGGGCTGCACCAGAAGATCTATGAACTGCATCCGGATATCCATGCTGTGCTCCTTGCCCACCCGGTGCACGCAATGGCATTTGCCGTCAGCGATGCAAAGTTTGACCCCAGAACCATTCCGGAGAGCTATATTTTGCTGCGGGATGTCAAGCGGCTGCCCTACGGCGAGCTGTACACCAAGCCGGAAAAGACCGCTGAGGAATTCAGCGAGGTCACACCCGCTGTCATGGCTGACAACGAGTGTGTCATCGTTACCGGCGGAAGCCTTCTGCAGGCCTTTGACCGTCTGGAGGTCATGGAATCCACAGCCCATTCCATCATCAACTCCGGTGCCATCGGTAAGATCGTCCACATCACCCAGGAGGAAGTGGAGGATCTGAAGGTTGCCTTTAATCTGAAGGATTGACTCTAACACCCCGAATCTCTGATTCGGGGTGTCAGAGTGTCAAAAAAGCCCCAAACCGTCAAAATGGATATTTGGCGGTTTGGGGTATTTTTCTAGACACGCTACAGATCAAACAACAAACCTTGTAGGGGCGTGCATTGCACGCCTGTCAAACCAGCGCATTTACTTGTTTTGCAAGCCATTTTGACTTACTGCGCAACCCGGTCTCTACCGTACCTATGTACGCCGACGAGCCCGGGTTGCTTGTCTTTGGAGCTTTATTGACCTCTGGCAGTCTTTCGAAAAACTTGTTCTTTGAAAGACTGCCACCCCGAATCAAAGGTTCGGGGTGTTTTTTCACCTTGCAGGTTCTTCTTTTGTGTGGTATAATTATCCTATACTGGATAAGGAGGGCTTTTTCTTGCGTTATTATCTTGCGATCGACATTGGCGCTTCCTCCGGCAGACACATTTTAGGTCATGTGGAGGACGGCAAGCTGGTGCTGGAGGAAATGTACCGGTTTGACAACCTGCAGCTTTCCAAAAACGGTCACGACTGCTGGGATATGGACAACCTGTGGAACGGTATTCTGGGCGGTCTAAAGGCGTGCAAGGCAGCCGGGAAGATCCCTGCCACAGTCGGTATCGACACCTGGGCTGTGGACTATGTGCTGCTGGACGAAAAGGATCAGGTCATCGGTGATGCGGTGGCTTATCGGGACAGCCGCACCGAAGGCATGGTGGATGTGGTCAATGCCATCATTCCAGCTGATGCGCTGTATGCCAGAGCCGGCATTCAGTATCAGCCCTTTAATACCATCTATCAGCTCACTGCCCTGAAACGGGAAGCGCCGGAGCAGCTGGAACGGGCAAAATGGTTTTTGATGATCCCCGAGTATTTCAACTTCAAGCTTACTGGCATCAAGAAAAACGAGTACACCAATGCTTCATCGACCAACCTGGTCCATGCAGACACCAAGACCTGGGATACGGATGTCATCTCCCGTCTGGGTCTGCCTGTGGATATCTTCCATGACCTGGCTGTTCCCGGCACGGTTCTGGGTAATCTTCTGCCCCAGGTGCAGGAAGAAGTCGGCTTTGACACAACCGTCATCCTGCCCGCCACCCACGACACCGGCTCTGCGTTCCTTGCTGTCCCCGCCAGGGACGACAACGCTGTATACCTCTCCTCCGGTACATGGAGCCTGCTGGGCGTGGAAAATGAACACGCCATCACCACGGAGGAAAGCCGCCGCCAGAACTTCACCAACGAAGGCGGCGCATGGTATCGCTACCGCTACTTAAAAAACATCATGGGTCTGTGGATGATCCAGTCCATCCGCCGGGAACTTAACGGCGTTTCCTATGTTCAGGGCAAGCAGCAGCGCACCGCCAGCGAAAAGCAGTGGAGCTTCCCGGACCTGATCGCGGAAGCGGAAAAGTGCGAGGACTTCCCCTCCATTGTGGATGTGAACCGTGACTGCTTCCTGTCCCCCGAGAGCATGACCCAGGCAGTCAAGGACGAATGCGCCCGTACCGGTCAGCCTATTCCCGAGACTGTAGGGCAGATCATGCAGTGCGTCTACACCAGTCTTTCTGCCTGCTACCGGGATGCCATCCGCAGTCTGGAAAAGCTCACCGGAAAGACTTACACAAGCATCAACATCGTTGGCGGCGGCTGCCAGGACAACTATCTGAACCGCCGCACAGCGCAGGCAACGGGTCTGACTGTTTACGCAGGACCTGTTGAGGGCACTGCCATTGGCAATCTGCTGGTGCAGATGATCGCCGGCGGCGATTTTGAGAATTTACAAGCGGCAAGAGACGCGATTCGTGCCAGCTTTGAAATTAAGGAGGTCAACATCTAATGAGTTACGCAGAAGCAAAAGCAAAATACGCAGCCCTGGGCATTGATACCGATGCCGCCATTGCCAAGCTGAAGTCCGTTCCCGTAGCCCTGCACTGCTGGCAGGGTGACGATGTCCGTGGCTTCGACACCGATCCCAACAAGCCCCTGACCGGCGGCATCCAGACCACCGGCAACTACCCCGGACGCGCCCGTACCCCCGAAGAACTGATGGCAGACATCGATGTCGTCCTGAAGCTTTGCCCCGGCACCAAGAAGCTGAACCTCCACGCCTGCTACGCCATCTTCGACGAGGAGAACGGCGGCTGGGTGGACCGTGACAAGCTGGAGCCCAAGCACTTCAAAAAGTGGGTGGACTTCTGCAAGGAGCGCGGTCTGGGTTGTGATTTCAACCCCACCTTCTTCAGCCATCCCAAGTGCGATCCGCTGACCCTGTCTTCTCCCAATGAGCAGACCCGGAAGTTCTGGATCGACCACGGCAAGGCATGTATCCGCATCTCCCAGTATCTGGCTGAGGAGCTGGGTCAGCCCTGTGTTATGAACATCTGGACCGGTGACGGCTTCAAGGATGTCCCTGCCGACCGCATGGGTCCCCGTGTCCGCTACCGCCAGTCCATCGATGCCATCCTGTCCGAGCCTTACGATTTTAACAAGGTCAAGCCCTGTGTTGAATCCAAGGTCTTCGGTATCGGCGTGGAGGCGTACACCGTTGGCAGCGCAGAGTTCTCCCTGAGCTACGCCGCCATGAACAAGGAAAAGTGCATCCCCCTGATGGACAACGGTCACTATCACCCCACGGAGGTCGTCTCCGATAAGATCCCCGCCCTGCTCGCCTTCTTCGACGAGGTGGCGCTGCACATCACCCGTGGCATCCGCTGGGACTCCGACCATGTGGTCCTGCTGGACGACGAGACAAAGGAGCTGTGCAAGGAGATCGTCCGCTGTGGCGGTCTGGAGGGCTCTGTGAAGCTGGCGCTGGATTACTTTGACGCTTCTATCAACCGGATCTCCGCCTGGACGGTCGGTCTGCGCAACCTGCAGAAGGCGCTGCTGATGGCGCTGGTCACCCCCGATTTCACAGCCTTGCAGGATTCCGACAACTGGACGGAGCTGATGGTCCGCCAAGAGGAAATGAAGACCATGCCCTTTGGCGATGTCTGGGAGGCTTACTGCCGTGAATGCGGTGTTCCCGCTGACGGCGAATGGTTCCAGACAGTCAAACAGTACGAAAACGAAGTTCAGCTGAAAAGAGGTTGATATACAAATGAAGGTTACCGGTTTTACTGAGCAGCTGAATGCTTTGGCTGCTATGTCCAATAAGTACGGTGCTGATCCGAACTATGTCCTCGCCGGCGGTGGCAACACCTCCTTTAAGAGCGACGACTATCTGTGGATCAAGGGCTCCGGCACCGCCCTGGCAACGATCAAGGGTGAGGATTTCGTCGTCCTGGAGCGCAAGCTTCTGGCGCAGATGTGGGATGCGCAGTATCCCGAGGATGAGGCTGCCCGGGAGGCTGCTGTTCTGGAGGATATGATGGATGCCCGTATCCGGGGTGAGAGCCGCCGTCCCTCTGTGGAGACGCTGCTGCACGACCTGTTCCCCCAGAAGTACATCCTGCATGTACATCCCGGCATCGTCAACGGCATTACCTGCTCCAACGAGGGCGAGGCTGCTATGAAGAAGCTGTTCCCCGACGCTGTATGGGTGGATGCCTGCAAGCCCGGCTATATCCTGGCGCTGGATTGCAAAAAGGTCATGGATGCTTACAAAGCCCGGACCGGCAAGGACTGCAACCTGCTGTTCCTGCAAAACCACGGCATTTTCTTTGCCGGCGACACCACCGAAGAAGTCGGCGCGCTGGCAGAAGCTACCATGGCGACCCTGAACGGCGCTGTGAAACGGCAGCCGGATCTTTCCGAAGTAGAATACGATCTTCAGAAGGTCGTTTCCATCTCCCCCGTCCTGCGCGCTCTGTACGGTGAGGGGCAGCCTGCAACGGTCAAGTTTATGACCAACAAGGAGATCCTGGGCTACGATCCTGCTACCAAGAGCCTGTCTCCGGACCATATCGTTTATGCTAAGGCAAAGCAGCTGATCATCCCCGCTGACGCTGACGGTGACAAGATCAAGGCGCTGTTCGATGCCTTCACCGCGGAAAACGGCTACAAGCCGAAGATCGCATTTGTGGAAGGTCTGGGTATGTTCTCCTGCGGTGCCACCATGAAGGAAGCTGTCACCGCCCAGACTGTTATGCTCGACGCTATCAAGGTGGTCGCCTATGCCGAGTCCTTCGGCGGTGTATCCCCCATGCCGGAATTTTTGATTGACTTCATCGTCAACTGGGAGGTAGAAAGCTACCGTTCTAAGGTCAGCCTTGCCGGTGGCGCTGCAAAGCGCATGGCAAACAAGGTCTGTGTCGTCACAGGCGGCGCCCAGGGCTTTGGTAAGGGCATCGCCGATGCGTTGTACGCTGAGGGTGCTTACCTGGTCATCGTGGACATGAACCTGGACGGTGCTAAGGCTGCTGCCGCGGAATACGGCGACGCAGGCTTCGCGGTCTATGCCAATGTATCCGACGAGGCATCTGTTCAGGCTATGATGGACCAGACAGTCCTGCACTACGGCGGTGTGGATGTATTCGTCAGCAACGCGGGTATCGCAAAGGCAGGCTCTCTGGAGGAGATGACCAAGTCCGTCTTTGAGCTGGTCACCGCCGTTAACTACACCGGCTACTTCCTTTGCACCAAGTACGCCGCTGCCGTCATGAAGCTGCAGCACAAATACGCCCCCGATTATATGATGGACATCATCGCCATTAACTCCAAGTCCGGTTTGCTGGGCTCTAACAAGAACTTCGCCTACGCAGGCTCCAAATTCGGCGGCATCGGTCTGACCCAGTCCTTTGCCATGGAGCTGGCACCCTTCAATATTAAGGTCAACGCCATCTGCCCGGGCAACTACCTGGACGGTCCCCTGTGGTCTGACCCGGAACGCGGTCTGTTTGTTCAGTATCTGAACGCAGGCAAGGTTCCCGGCGCCAAGACTGTTGAGGATGTCCGCCGGTTCTATGAGTCCAAGGTCCTTCTGAACCGTGGCTGCCTGCCCATGGATGTGGCGCGTGCCATTTTCTACATCACCGAGCAGTCCTACGAGACCGGTCAGGCTGTGCCTGTCACCGGCGGTCAGGAAATGCTCAACTGATCCTCAAACGAAAGCGCCAACCACAGCCGTGGTTGACGCTTAATCTTTGATCTCTTGCGATAGAAGTTTCGCTCAGTGCGATAGATTGCTACGAGCCAAATTGACAACTGCCAACAATCCCACGGATTGCCGACAGTTGTCAATAGACTTTCCCACAGGCTAAAATTTGCTCGCCAGCTCTCATTTTTACACCAGTCTACGGACTGGTGCCGCCCTTCCAAGTCCTTGCTTCTGCCAAAAAAGACCACACCTTTGGGTGTGTTCTTTTTTGGCAGGGGCACAAGGACTTGAATTGCCATAGGTTTTGCATTTTCTCAACTTTTGTTAACCATTTAGCACCAATTTTGCGGATTTTCCGAACATTTATCCCCCACTAAACACCATACTTAACCACC
>JAZSHB010000127.1:0-13551 GCA_045533015.1 Faecousia sp. | reverse complement strand
GCGAACCAGTGACCGATGTCACTGGTGTGGCAATCTCAAAAATCGAGTTTTACCAGTAGATTCCCACGCCAGTGTGCGCACTGGCTCGGAATGACAATTGGTTGATGCTTGTCGGTAAACAGCTCGACAAATTGGAATTTGACTGCCGCAGGAGCGATACCGGGCGGCGCAGGGCAAACACGATACCCTGCGCAGTTCGTGCGCATTGCCTGTCGGGGCTACCCGACAAATGGGTATTTGTTGAAAAATTGTAAATTCTGTCGTATGTTTACGGCTTGTTCATATAACTTAGCTATGGTATAGTAAATAAATGGGAGGTGTTGCTGTGTTTGGGTATGTGATGGCAAACGGATCTGAGCTGGACAAGGACCAGAAGAAGCGCTACGGCGCGGTCTATTGCGGTATTTGCCGGCAGCTCCGGGACAGCGCCTCCAATACAGCGCGCCTGAGCCTGAGCTATGACATGGCATTTCTGGCGCTGCTTTTAATGAGCTTGTACGAGCCGGAGGAGACCGGCGGCAAAAATGCCTGCAAGCTGCACCCTGTTTCCAAGCGTCCCTGGGTGGACAATGCATACATCCGATATGCCGCCGATATGAATGTGGCGCTTGCCTACTATAACTGCATGGATGACTATGCTGACGAGGGGAAGGTCACCTCCCGGCTGATGGCAGGGGTGCTGGAAAAATCACTGCCACGGATCAGAGAACAGTACCCCCGGCAGTGCGCCGCGATGGAGGAATGTCTCGGTCAGCTGCGCGCCCTGGAAAAGGACGGGTGCGAAAATCCGGACGCACCGGCAGGCTGCTTTGGCGCGCTGATGGCACAGCTTCTGGTGTACCGGGAGGATATGTGGTCCCAGACGCTGCGGAATATGGGTATGGCGTTGGGGCGCTATATTTACCTGGCGGATGCGGCGGTGGACTACCGCCGGGATAAGCGAAAAAAACAGTATAACCCCTTCCTTGCTATGGGCATGGGAGAGGATTGGGAAGCCTGGGAGCAGTATCTGGTGCTTGCCATGGGGCGGTGCACCGATGCCTACGAACGGCTTCCGCTGGTGCAGGACAAAAAGCTGCTGGACAATATCCTATACAGCGGCGTGTGGGTAGAATACAGGAGAAGAAGCCGGCAGAAGGCAGCTTCTCAGGAGGAAGAAAATGATCGATGATCCTTACAAGGTGTTGGGCGTAAGCCCCAGCGCCACGGATGATGAGATAAAGCAGGCGTACCGCCGGCTGGCAAAAAAATATCACCCGGACCGCAATCCCGGCGACCCGGTGGCTGCAAAGAAAATGCAGGAAGTCAATGCTGCCTATGAGCAGATCAAGAACCCGGAGGCGTACAGAAAGTCTGCCCAGGGCGGGTACGGCGGGCAGAGCTACGGTAGCTATGGCTACGACCCCTTTGGGGGCGCGTGGCAGCGGCAGTGGCAGGGCTATTCCGACAGCACCGGTGACCAGTACCAGCAGGCGGCGTACCAGTATATCCGCTACGGCAGGTATCAGGAGGCGCTCAATGTGCTGAACAACTCTGCTGAGCGTAATGCCCGGTGGTATTACCTGTCTGCCCTGGCAAATGACGGTGTGGGCAACCAGGTGACAGCGCTGGAGCATATCAAACGGGCGGTATCCATGGAGCCGGACAACATGGAATACCTGCAGACATTGGAGGATATCCAAAATGGCGGCGCGGCGTACAGGCGGCAGGCAGGTGCGTTCCGGGGCTTCCATGTCCGGGGCGGGCTGCGGCAGCTGTGCCTGTGCTGGTTTGCACAGATGTTCTTCTGCAGAGGGTATTACTGCTGCTGAGTATATATGATTAAATGAGATCACCCCCAAAGCCGGTAAACTGGCTTTGGGGGTGATCTTTATGAAAAGAGGACACTTAACTTAAATTGCCATTGGCATCGCAGGTGATGGACATGCTGACGGTTTCCTTATCGACAGTGATGCCAAGGAATTTCCTGCCCATGGTCAGTTCGGCCACGGCGGAAGCACCGCTTTTGCTTGCGGTTTTGGAGACCTGATACCATGCGGTATTTGTGATGGTCACAGTACAGCTGGATGCGGTGCAGGTAGCAGAAGAGCCGGTGTAAGAGAAAGTGCCTTTTAATACAGCACGCCATTCCTCATCACCACTGCTGTTACGGTAAGTATAGGTTTTACTTCCTGTTTTTGTTCCCGATGCACGGGTATCAACGGACGAAAGATCAATGGTGATATAATCTCCGTTATCCAGATAAATGACATTATCTGTTTCTGAGATGTTTGTTGCGGCAAATATATTGACGGGCAGCATTGCTACAACGAGTAGCATGATTGCAATTGTTTTCAAGATGTGCTTCATTGATAATCCTCCTTTTATTCTGAAATAACCGAACTTACATCATAATAGCCATCAGCTGATTTTATCTCGTTGTGTAAAGCAATGCCGACTGTAATCAGCCAGATGGAGACAATTATTGCAGCGGCTGCGGTGACGATCGTAATGACAGTTTTCTTGAACTTAAACTTTTTCAGAATTTCCGGAGTAGTCATTTCTTCTATGTAGGCAGCAGCAATCTGCTGGGGCGTGCCGAAGCGCTGCTCTACAGCGGCGAAGTCAGCGGCAGGGGTTTCTTCCAGATAGGTGCTGACTTGCACCTGGATACTGTCCATGATCTGGTTTTTCAGCTTGCCGGGACAGGGCAAACAGCGGCGGATGCTGCGGTAGTATTTTTTTAATTGGTTGTTCATCGGGAAACCTCCTCTATGATGGCGTGGATTCCTTTGGTGATCTCGCTATACTCCCCGATCAACTCCTGCAGCCGCTGTTCTCCGGCTGGCTCCAAATGGTAATACACGCGCACCATCCGCTTGCCTGACTTTACTTTTCGGTCGGAGATCAGACCCTGGTCAAGAAGCTTATAAAGAACAGGGTACAACGACCCCTCCTGGGTCATGATTCGCCCGCCGCTGACCTGAATCGTCTGCTGTACCAGCTGATAGCCGTACATATCTTCTTTCTTCAAAAGTGCCAGAATGACAAGAGACATAACACCCCGGCGAAAAGTATTTTGGGTATTGTCCAAAGGCATACAAGTACCCCCTTCTCAATACAGAGTAGCATAAATATCATTATATTACAATACCTTTGAAATAAAAATAATTGTTGACAAAAGGTAAGTGCCGTGCAATAATGATACCAGAAGCAAAAATACGCAGAGGGGGAGATGCCACATGGTAACGATGCAGAGCATTGGGTATGGCTGCGCGTTTTGGCACGATCCCTGCCCGGCACACAGAGGGCAACATAAAGCAAGCAAAAGGCGCGCATAAGCTGTACCGTAAGGAAAGGTCTGCTTATGCGCGTTTTGCCAACTAAAAATTATTGTATAAATTCATGAGGAGGATAAAACTATGTTGCGAAAACTTAAAGTAACAATCAGCGTTTTGTTGACGATGGTGCTCGTGGTGGTTTTGCTTAGTCCCACCATGGTTAATGCTACAGAAATTCAACGAGCAGAAGCTGCGGCATTAGAAGCCCTTATGCCATCCAAGTACGCGTTATTTAGCACAAATGGAAAGCAGCTCTCTTCCGGTCTGAATCAAGCATTATCTGCAAGAAATATCGAGATTACTGACAATACATTGATAGAATTTGTTGAAGCAGGGGATCATGATGCGACTGCGATCGTTGCAACCAATGTAGACGGATGTGAAATTACGAAAAATGTACTTATGGCAGTTGATGATAGTGGCGAATACAAAACGCTGTCAGATACCGAGATTGCCGTCTTAACCTCTACCCTGTATGGCGGGAGTGCAACAGTAGATCCCTTCGGTGATAGCTTTGAAATCCTGTTTATGGTTTCCTTCTATGCATACGCATATGCAGGATATACAAAGGGTTTGGTTCAGCCGCAGACAGCGGTGTTCATTTACTATGATGACAGCAATCTATATGATGTATCTAGTATATCCATGACATATGGTTGTTCGGGAGTAGAGGGCTACTACACAAACGGCAGTTTCCAAGCAATTACCGATCCCTTAGATTTCTATCGTTATGACATCAGCCTATATAAAACCAATCCTAATCCAAGAACCTACTACAGTGCGTCCGACCCGTTTCCATCCAACAAAGCGATTATGACGACAAGTAGTCCAAACGGCGAAGGCAGGCACTTTGTTGAGTATGAAATCGTTGCATACCGGCAGAGCAATAACAGCAGGGTAACCATAGAAGATTGTATTTTCTTGGATGTGGATTAATATTAAAATGGGGGTGAAATAGCAATGATGAGCACGCTAAAAAGAACCTTGCTCGTTGTAATGACTGTTGGAATACTGTTCTGCGCCGGGTGCGCGCCTTCCGGAAGCGGCGCGGTGAAGGCAGAAGAACCACCCAGAAAAGAAGTTATGGTGGATCTGATCGGCAAGACCAAAGAGGAGGTGCTGACCAACCTCTGTCTGGAGGAAACGGATCTGACCGAATTTTCTCTCAACACCTATTTGACACCTTTGTCGATCTCGTATGCGAGTGTATCGCTGCGCATCATGCTACAGTTTGGACCTGTGGAAAATGTGCTTGGCGGTATTACCTATATGGCAGAATATCACGGCGAACCAGAACGGGCGGCCAAAGAAATGCTGGCAGTTGCAAAGCAAATACAGGCTGCATTGGGAAAGCCGGACGAAGGCAGCAGCTCCCCAGCGTGGGAAATGACGGAAAGTGAGATCGTTACTGCTATCACCACGCAAAATCATTTGGAGCGCCTGAGCAAACAGCATTCTTGGTATTTAGACCCTGTAAGCAATCATATGGAGGACTACATCAACGAGCTGGTGCAGACGCCGCTTTATCAAGGATATCAGAACCTTGATATGAAACCCGGATATCAGTGTCAGTTGGTGCTAAGCGCCTACGAGGACGGGGTCACCGCATATCTGTTGCTCAATTACAACATCACCACTGTACCGTCGTAAGCAGGACAGAGGACGGTTCTTTGTCCTGGGCAAAATAAATAAAAGTATACGGAAAAGTTTGTGAAATCTGCCGTGTGTACAAGGAGTTTATAACATGGTAAAATAATAATACAGAAAAAAGAAAGGGGAGAAGCCAAATGGTAACGGTGCGTTTGCGGTACAGCAATAGCGGCAGCCTTTGGCGCGAATCTCTTTGATAAAGCAAAGCATACGCCGGACGCATAAGCTGTACTGCAAGACAGCTTATGCGTTTGTTTTTTGGAAAGGAGAACGGTTATGAAGAATAAGGAAGTAAAGGAATGGATCTGGAGCTATACTCCCATCGATCCCATCCGCAGGATGCATCCGTTGGATACAGCCAATTATGTGACTCCCGCCCATGTGAAAAACAAGAAAGAGCAGATAGAGAAGGGTGAGGGCGCGGGTAAGCTGTGGAAGGTCCTTGCCATTGTCGGTATCGTGGCGGTGGTGGTGTTCGTTTTCGTGCGCGCCGCGCTGTGAAAAGGGTGGCTTGATGGGTTGCGTCATATTTGCAGATGTGGTCTGCGGGGCGTTCCCTGCTGGCAAAATAAATAAAAGCATACGGAAAAGTTTGTGAAATCTGCCGTGTATACAAGGAATTTATAACATGGTAAAATGGTAATACAAAAAAGAAAGGGGAGATGCCAAATGGTAACGGTGTGTTTGCAGTACAGCAATGACGGCAGCCTTTGGCGCGAATCTCTTTGATAAAGCAAAGCATACGCCGGACGCATAAGTTGTACTGCAAGACAGCTTATGCGTTTGCTTTTTGGAAAGGAGAACGGTTATGAAGAATAAGGAAGTAAAGGAATGGATCTGGAGCTTTCATCATCCCGGTCCTAACAGCCGGTACACCCCGATGGAGGGGTCGAATTATATCACCCCGGGTCATGTGAAGCACAAGATAGATCAAATGGAGCAGGGTGAGGGCACAGGTAAGCTGGGGACGATTCTTGCCATCGTCGGGGGCGTGGCTGTGCTGGTGCTCGTTTTCGTGCTCGCCGCGCTGTGAAAGCTGTGGGTTGACAGCCGGAGGGCTGTGTGCTAAAATACCTTCGACAACGAAATACCAATTCCGTGGCAGGCACGGCGTATGGCTGTGCCCGCTGAACAAGATAATCGGGTGTAAATCCCGAACGGTACCGCCGCTGTAAATGCTGAGGACAGGCGCTTGGTGAAAACCGGTCACTGGAAGAAATTCCGGGAAGGCTGAGCCTGTCGCAGAGGACGCAACCCCTCTTACGGCATAAGTCAGAAGACCTACGGAATTTGGCTGCTCCGCCTCCTGCGTGTTATGGGAGGTGCGTTTGTCGCAGAAAAACGGCTGCGGCACACCATTTGGTGTGCCGCAGTATTTTATTTTCAGGAGGATTTTATGAAAACGATGAAAAAAATGTTCGCGCTGCTGCTGGTACTGGCTGTGGTTTGCTCCCTGGTCGCCTGCGGTGGGGAAAAGAAGACCCAGGAGGGCGTGAAAAGCTTTACTGTGACTGTGGTCCACGCCGATGGTACAAGCAAAGCGTTTGCTTATGAGACCGATGAAGAAATGCTGGGCGATTATCTGGAGGAGCAGGGGCTGATCGAGTCCGAGGGCGCAGATGACGGCATGTTCCATACGGTAGACGGAGAGAAGGCGGATTGGAACGAGGCCAACAGCTATTGGGCGTTCTATCTGGGCGAGGAATACGCCATGAACGGCATCTATGATACGCCCATCACTGACGGCGCAGTGTACAAGCTGGTGTATACCGGTGCATAAGCGGAAGCCGTCATTGCGGCAGGTCGCTCTGTTTGGTGTGCTGGGGGCTCTGACCTTCGGCGCCAAGGTTGCCATGAGTGGTCTGCCCAATATAGAGCCGGTGTCGCTGATGGTGATGCTGTTTGCTGTGGTGTTCGGCTGGAAGGCACTGTATCCCATTTATCTTTATGTGCTTATGGAGATCATGCTCTACGGCATCAACCTCTGGAATATCAATTACCTGTACATCTGGGCAATTTTGGCGGCGGCAGCCATCGCCATGCGCAGGGTAAAAAATCCCTTATGGTGGGCGGTGCTGTCCGGACTGTTCGGGCTGGCATTTGGGCTGCTGTGCTGTCCGGTGTACGCGGTGATCGGGGGCTTTGACTATGCCCTGCGCTGGTGCGTTGCCGGTTTGCCCTACGATGCCATCCACGCTGCCGGGAATTTTGTGATCGCCCTGGTGCTGTTTGCACCCCTGCGCAAGCTCCTGGAGGGATTGTACGGCAATGAATTGATACGTTAAACCGCAAAAATATAAAGAAACCGCTGCTGTGAGTTCTCACGGCAGCGGTTTTCTGTATACTTTAGAGAAAAGTGGAAAAGCTTATAGTTAGGATTTTAGCCCGCCAGGACTTCTGCCTTGATCACACCGGGCAGCTTACCTACCTGGCGCAGCAGCTCCTCCAGGGGGATGGTCAGGTCGATGGTCTCCGCGGAAATGGTCACCAGGGCGCAGCCGTTGGTGGGAATAATGGAGTTGATGGTCTGGATATTTGCCCGATGCTCGGCAAAAATGCCCAGGAGCTCAGACAGAAGACCCTTTTCGTCCTGGAGCATGAACTGGAAAGTAATGATCCTGCCGGTCATCATATTCTGGAAAGGCAGCACCGAATCCCGGTATTTATAAAAAGCGCTGCGGCTGATGCCGGTTATGCGGGTGGCATCATTGACGGTAGATGCCTCGCCGGTCTGTAAAAGACGCTTCGCCTCTGCAACCTTCAGAAACACCTCCGGCAGCGCGGAAGCCTCTACGATATAGTAAGTGGGTACATTTGCCATTGGGGAAACCTCCTGTATAGGTGGAAATTTGTCTTTCTACTACGGACAATTGTAGCATAGATTTGAAAAAATGCAAGTCTTTCCTGTGAGAAAGGAGAAAATAATGTCACTTGCCTCTTTGAAGAAACCCTTGACGGTGGTCGCTGTGTTTGTACTTGTATGGCTGGGGATACGCTATGTGCTGCCGGTGACGCTGCCGTTTTTGCTGGGTGCAGTCCTGGCGGTGGCGGCAGAACCGTTGGTGCGGCCGGTGGCAAAACGCCTGCCCAGGGGGGTGGCAGCCGGCATTGGCGTGACGGCGGCGATCCTCGGTATTGGCGGGATCGTGTTCCTGCTGGGGGCTGTGGCGGTCCGGGAGGTGGGGCATCTTGCAGGTGTCGTGCCACAGCTAAGCACAGCGGCGCAGGAGGGGATCGGTGTGATGGAGGATTGGCTGGTGACGCTGTCAGAAAGGGCACCGGAGGGTGTTCGCACAGCGCTGCTGCGGACGGTCACGGATCTTTTGGATGACGGCACGGTGCTTATGGAGCAGGTGACGAATCGGCTTCCCCGCGCAGTAGGGACAGCAGTGGGCTGGGTGGGGGACGGTGTGCTGGGACTTTTTACAGGACTTGTGGCAGCGTTTCTGATCTCGGCGCGGCTGCCGCGGCTGAAGGCGGCTGCCCGGAAACGGCTGCCTGCAAGCTGGCATGAAAAATATTTGCCCGCGCTGCGCCGGGTAGGCACTTCTCTGGGTGGCTGGCTGAAGGCACAGCTGAAGCTGTCGGCGGTGACCTATGGAATCGTAACGGTGGGCTTTTTGGTGCTGCGCATCCCCTATGCACCGGTCTGGGCAGTGCTGGTGGCACTGGTGGATGCCATGCCGATTCTGGGTACCGGGACGGTACTGCTGCCCTGGGCGCTGGTGTGCCTTTTGCAGCGGGAGAGCCTGCGTGCCATCGGTCTTTTGTGTATTTACGCCGCGGCGTTTATGACCCGGACGGTACTGGAGCCAAAAATCATGGGGCGGCAGCTGGGGATCGACCCGCTGATCACCCTGCTTGCGGTGTATGTGGGCTACCGGCTTTGGGGCTTTCCGGGAATGCTCCTGGCGCCTATTCTCGTCTCTGCCACAAAAAGCCTGAGCGCGTAAACCCTGGTTTATCGCCTGGGGCGCAAAAAGGACAAACAGCTTAGAAATTTGCAACTTCCTATTGTGCTTTCCCTGTGTTTTTGTTATAATATAAGGAAAATGATATAATTGGAAGTGTTATACCTTGAAATACGGAATCTGGAATGTGACGCAGCCGAAGATAGAAGCGGTAAACAGTCTGGTGGGCGGCGGCTACGCGCCCCTGGTGGCAATGGTATTGGCAGCCCGGGGAATGGAAACGCTGGAGCAAGCGAATCAGTATCTCGACTGCCAGGCGACGCTGATGGACCCCTTCCGAATGCGGGAGATGGACCTGGCAGCCGGACGGGTGGGGCTTGCCCTGACCCGGGGAGAAAAGATCGCTGTGTTTGGCGACTACGATGTGGACGGTATTACCGCTACCTGTCTGCTTACAGACTTTCTGCGCACCCACGGAGGGGACTGTGTTCCCTATATCCCCGGGCGGCTGGAGGAGGGCTACGGACTCAACCCCATTGCTATCCGGCAGCTGCACAGCCAGGGAGTCAAGCTCATCGTTACGGTAGACTGCGGCATCACCGCCGTAGAGGAGGCGGAGCTGTGCGCGCAGCTGGGGATCGATCTTGTCATTACCGATCACCATGAGTGCAAGGCACATTTGCCCCAGGCTGTGGCGGTGGTAGATCCGCACCGTCCCGATTGTACATATCCCCACAAGGACCTGTCCGGCGTGGGGGTCGCCTTCAAGCTGGCAAGCGCCCTGTGCGGCAGCCAGGAGGCAGTTTTGCGGGATTATGCCGACATGGTATGCCTTGGCACCGTGGCGGATGTGATGCCCCTGCGGGGGGAAAACCGGGTGTTTGTAACCCGGGGACTGGAGGCGCTGCGCCACACCAATCGCCCCGGCATTCTGGCGCTGATGGAGCAGGCGGACTGCGACAGGGAAGCGCTTACAGCCGCCTCTGTCGGCTACACTCTGGCACCCAGGATCAATGCGGCGGGACGCATGGGACAGATCGAACTGGCTGTAGAGCTGTTTTTGACAGAGGATAAGCACAAGGCGGACGAATTGGCGCGGGCGCTGTGCGAGTTGAACCGGGAGCGTCAAAGCGTGGAAGCGGAGATCTACCGGCAGGCGGTGGATATGCTTCCCCAGGGACAACTGCCGGATGCCATCGTGCTGGCAGACGAAAGCTGGCATCAGGGCGTGGTTGGCATCGTTGCCAGCCGTATCGCAGAGGAATACTGTTGTCCCACCTTCCTGGTGTGTCTGGACGGCGACCATGGCAAGGCAAGCTCCAGAAGCTATGGTGGCTTCAATCTGTTTTCCTCCCTGTCTGCTCTGGCACCGTTGCTGGAAAGCTACGGCGGACATGAGCTGGCGGCAGGCTTTACCATTACCCGGCAGTCCATCCCGGCATTCCGGGAGCAGATCAGCCGCCTTGCCCGGGCGTACTATGATGATGACACGCCCCGGACCGTGCTGGAGGCAGACTGCGTGGTAGAGCCGGAGCTGCTGACCATCGGCAATATCCATTCCCTTTCTCAGCTGGAGCCCTGCGGGAACGGCTGTCCCAAGCCGGTGCTGGTGCTTCAGGAGCTGACGGTGGATCGGATCAGCCAGGTGGGCGGTGGACGGCATATGCGTCTGCGGCTGGTCAGCGGCAGATATGCCATGAATGGAATCTGGTTTTCTGCAAATGCGGAAACAGCTTCTATCGCGCCCGGCGATGTTGTGGATGTTGCCTTTGTTCCCCAGATCAATGAATTTCGTGGAGAGCGCAGCGTCCAGCTCAATGTTATGGATATCCGTCCCAGCTGCAGGGCGCAATGCCCCATGGACACGGCTGCGTATAGGGCGCTGTGCGCCAACACCATTGATGCCGCAGGGGCGGCACAGCTGCTGCCGGACCGGGCGACACTGGCGACGGTGTGGCGGTATCTGGATGCTGCACCGGAGGGAACGGTGCAGGAGAGCCCTGCCTGCCTTCTGCGTAAGATCGTTCGCCGGACCGGTGTGTCTATGAGCCTTGGGCAGCTTTTGACCTGCCTGGACATTTTTGCAGATGTGGGTCTTTTGCAGATCCAGCGGCTTCACAAGCATATGTGCATTCGTCTGATACCGGCGGATAAAAAGGCGGATCTGACCCAAAGTAAGACCATGCAAAGGCTGTTTGCCGTGAAAGAGAGTTGACCATGGAAAGCTTTACCGAACATTATGAATCCCTTCAGGCGACCTTGCGCAAGCGTATGCCCGGCAAGGACATGACCTTGATCGAGGAGGCAATCGCCTACGCCGGGGAAAAGCACAAGGACCAGAAACGCAAGGATGGGTCCCCTTACATCATCCACCCTCTGGCGGTGGCGGAGATCGTGGCGGAAATGGGACTGGACACCGATGCCATTTTGGGCGCGCTGCTCCATGATTGCATCGAGGACACCGATGCATCCCATGATGATATTGCGAAAAAATTCGGCACCACTACTGCAGAACTGGTGGAGGGTGTTACTAAACTGACCCGTGCCAATTTCTCCTCCTCAGAGCAGCGGCAGATGGAAAACCTGCGTAAGATGTTCATGGCGATGTCCAAGGACATCCGGGTGGTGCTCATCAAGATTGCCGACCGGCTGCATAATATGCGTACCATGCAGTACCAGACTCCGGAAAAGCAGATCAGCAAGTGCCGGGAGACGATGGATATTTATGCGCCTTTGGCGCACCGGCTCGGTATGCAGAAAATGAAGTGGGAGCTGGAGGATATCGCCCTGCGGTATCTGGACCCTGCGGGGTACGAGGATATCATGGCATATCTGCGCGCCCATAAGGAGCAGGATGAGGCGTTCATGCACGCCATCGGCGAGAAGATCACCGGCAGACTGTCTGATATGGGTATCCAGAGCAAGACTTACGGGCGCATTAAGCATGTGTACTCCATCTACCGCAAGATGAACACCCAGGGTAAGCGGCTGGAGGAGCTGTACGATATTTATGCGTTCCGGGTGGTGGTGGATACCATTCCGGACTGCTACAATGTCCTGGGGCATATCCACGATCTGTTTAACCTGGTCCCCGGACGCTTCAAGGACTATATCTCTACGCCCAAGCCCAATATGTACCAGAGTTTGCATACTACAGTCATTGGAACCCAGGGCATCCCCTTTGAGGTACAGATCCGCACCTGGGAAATGCACGAAACAGCGGAATACGGCATTGCCGCCCACTGGAAGTACAAGCAGGGGGGCGAGGGTGGCAACGAGAAGGATTTTGAATGGGTGCGCCGTCTGCTGGAGAGCCAGCAGGATACGGATGCGGAAGATTATGTTAACTCGCTGAAGATCGATATGTTCGACGATGAGGTGTTCGTATTCACCCCCAAGGGAAAGATCGTTTCTCTGCCTGCCGGCTCTACACCCATTGATTTCGCTTACGCCATCCACTCCGGTGTGGGCAATGCCCTGGTAGGGGCAAAGGTGAATAACCGGATCGTCAACATCGATGCCACCTTGCAAAACGGTGATATCGTGGAGATCGTCACTTCCAAGACCGCCAAGGGTCCCAGCCGTGACTGGCTGAACATCTGCAAGTCCAACCAGGCGCGCACCAAGATCAAGCAGTGGTTCAAGAAGGAAAAGCGGGAGGAGAATATCCTCCACGGCAAGGCAAGCTTCGAGGCAGAAATGAAGCGGCTTTTGCTGCCGCTGCCGGCAGCCATGGAGGAGGAGCTGGCAAAGGGACTGCTCAAAAAGCTGTCCTTTGACAATTGGGACGATATGTACGCTGCCATCGGCTATGGCGGTCTGACCGCTGTAAAGGCAGTGGGCAGGATCCGTGACGATGTGCATAAAGCGGTGAAGGCGGATAAGCAGAACCAGAATCCCCTGCGCATGACCCCGGAATCCGAGGCGGCAAAGCGCAACCGCCACGCGGTCAACGGTGTGATCGTGGAGGATATCGACTCCTGTATGATCAAATTTGCCAAGTGCTGTACCCCTGTGCCGGGAGATGCCATCGTGGGCTTTATCACCAAGGGATTCGGCGTGTCCATCCACCGGGTGGACTGTCCTAACACTGCCGGAATCACCGACCCCAAGCAGGCAGCACGCTGGGTGCGTGTGCGCTGGGATACTGTGGAGGAGCAGCCCTTTGAAACGACTCTTGAGCTGGATTGTATTACCCGTGACGGACTGCTTCTGGATGTGGCTACGGTCATGACTGCCGCGCGCGTTCGCGTGAAGGAGCTTTCCGGCAAGGATGTGCCCGGCGGACACAGTGTGTTCACGGTGCGCTTCGAGGTGCGCAATGTGGAGGAACTGGAGACCATCCGCAACCGACTGTTGAACATCCGGGATGTCCTGGGCACCAGAAGAGGACAAAATTGATATGGAAATTCCGATTTAGCGGGTAGCGGAGATGCAAAAACTGGCACCGAAACCTTATGATGCACTTTCGGCGATGCGCAGGAGGGGTACATAGGGGAGGGGCGGTTTGTGCGCGGGAGCGCACCGCCCAGCCCCTCCCCTATGGCGCATTCTTTGGGTACTTTCTTGGCGAAACAAGAAAGTACCGCCACCGGCAGGTGCCGCACTACGATATAGTACGAATTATCACATGAGGGGGATTGCCACGGCTTGCAAGCAAGCCTCGCAAT
>JAZSHB010000100.1:0-5509 GCA_045533015.1 Faecousia sp. | reverse complement strand
TCCGCACTTTTTCAACTGCGGGTTTTAAAGTTCTTACTTCAGGTTGAAACGCTTGTTGAAACGGTCAACACGTCCACCGGTGTCAACCAGCTTCTGCTTGCCGGTATAGAAAGGGTGGCACTTAGAGCAGATTTCAACTCTGATGTCCTTCTTTGTGGAACCGGTAGTAAAGGTGTTGCCACAGGCGCAGCGAATCGTCGTCTGTTCGTATTCGGGATGGATGCCTTCTCTCATGTTGTTCACCTCTTTCTTGTGAGTTCAAAGGGCGCAATTACCCCAGCAATCTTCAATCGCCCGGATATCATAACACATCCGTTTTTCAAATGCAAGTGTTTTTTTCTATTTTTTGCGAAAAAACGAAATTTTAGAACGCCCAGTTGCCAGCCCGGAAGATCGGCACAGTTTTACCGTCTTTTGTAATGCCGTCAATATTCATGGTATCACAGCCGATCATAAAATCCTCGTGGACCATAGAATCGTTGATGCCCATTTCCCTGCACTGCTCCAGCGTTTTATTTTCAAAATCCACGATAGTATCGGCAAAGCCCATGCCGATCGCCAGGTGGCAGGCAGCATTTTCATCAAACAGGGTGTTATAGAACAGCAGACCGCTTTCGGCAATGGGACTTGCCTGGGGCACCAGGGCACACTCACCCAGGTACGCAGCGCCCTCATCCATATTGATAATGGTGTTCAGAAGTGCCTCTCCCTTTTCCGCCTTTGCCTCTACGACCTTGCCGTTTTCAAAGCGGAAATAGAAATTCTCGATCAGCTGCCCCTGATAGGACAGGGGCTTGGTCGCATAGACGATGCCCTCTGCCTTGCCACGCATGGGAGAAATGAAGCATTCCTCAGTGGGGATGTTCGGATTGAAGTAGATTCCCTGCAGGCTGGTGTCACCGCCACCGCACCAGCGGCTTTCCCCGATCAGACCCACAGTAAGGTCCGTGCCGTTATCGGCAGTATAGTGCAATTGCACAAGACCCAGTCCATTGAGATGGTCACAGCGTGCCTTCAGCTGGGCGTTATGCGCCTGCCATGCCTTTACAGGGTCCTCATTGACCCGGGCAGTGTACAAAATCGCCTCCCACAGCTTTTCGATCGCTCTGCCCTTCGGCAGACCGGGGAACACCTTTTTTGCCCACGCCGCACCGGGGACGGCGGCAATACACCACTGATCCTTGTTCTTGCGCTGGTCGATATAGGGTTTGAGGATGGGATAGCTAAGCTGCCGCGCCTTGGCAGTTTTCTTCATATCCACACCCTTCAGTCCGTCCGGGTCTTCGCTCATCAGATAGATGCGGCAGGGCAGTGTATCGCAGTAATACTGCTGGCGCTCCTGCTGCCACTTTTTCACCATACCCAGGGTCTTGACTGACTGGTAACGGGTGTGTATCTTCTGCAGAGGCTGATAGCTCCACTGAACTGTGACTTCCTTTGCCTTCGCCTTGTACGCCTCCTCAACCACCAGCTTGACAAACTCCGGCTGGTCCAGATCCGCCACAACAAGGACCTCCTGCCCCTTCTGAACATTGATGCCGCAGCGGACGATCAGCCGGGCATATTCCCGTAAAATTGTTTTTTTCATAATTTTACCACTCCTTTTTTGTGATTTTATCAAAAATATACCCTTTCGTCAATTGCATACAGCGCACTTTTAGCGTATAATATGCCCAACGAGGTGATCTCCTATGCTTACAAAAGAACAGCTTCACGCCAAATTTTCTGCCGGTGTCCGTTTTCTGGACGGCGCCACCGGCTCCAATTTAATGAAAGCCGGTATGCCCAGAGGCTGCTGCACAGAGCAGTGGGTCCTGGAAAACCCGGAGCCGTTTGTTTCCCTGCAGCGCAGCTATGCAGCCGCAGGCAGTCAGATCCTTTATGCCCCCACCTTCCAGGCGCAACCCATCGCCCTGGAGCGTGCGGGCATCCGTATCCCGGCAGAGGAGCTTAACGCCATGCTGGTCGCCCTGTCCCGGAGCGCAGCGCCCAATGCACTGATCGCCGGTGACCTGACCACCCTTGCCGCTTTTACCGACAGCTGGGACCCGGATAAGTTCGATCTTCTGGTGGACAACTACCGCCGGCAGATACGCGGACTGATCGACGGCGGTGCAGACCTTCTCGCCGCGGAGACCCTGCTGTATCCCCAGGAGGCAGAAGCTATCCTGACCGCCGCTGAGCTGGAGGGCGCGGGCGCCGTTATGTACAGCTTTACCATGCAGCCGGACGGATCGTTATTTTCCGGCATGGACGCAGGTCCGGTGCTGGCAGAGCTGGAGCAGGCAGGCGCTGCCGCTGTGGGCTTTAACTGTGTAGCCGCGGATATGATGACCCCGTACCTTGTGAGCAAGCTGCGCCGCTGCGTGAAAGGACCGCTGTTGTGCAAGCCCAACGCAGGAAATCCGGTGATCGGCAGCGACGGCATCGCCCAATACCCCATGACCCCGGAGGAATTTGCCGATATTGCTGCCCTGTGCATGGAAATGGGCGCTTCCCTCATCGGCGGCTGCTGCGGCACAACTCCAGAACACATTGCTAAGGCAAAGAAAAAATTAGGTTGAAAGACCCGGCGTTTACACATTATTCATTTTTTCGTTGTCAAAACACCGGTCATCTGTTATAATGGTCTTGTTATGAAAAACAGAACACATTACTATGTCAGCTCTAAGAATGTGCTGACCTGGCTGATGGCGCTGTGTATGGTCTGCTCGGCAGTTGCCCGCATCGTTTTTGTCGGTATGAAAGGAACCGACGCTGTGTGGAGTCAAATCATCCTGCCAATCGCAGCAGCCCTGCTGTTCGCGCTCATCGTACTTATCAGCGGCAAGGAGCAATTCTACAAAACTGCCATTCCTGTCTGGATGATCTGTCTGTACTATTATTTTGTGCTGACAGGCTTCGACTTTGGTAGATTTAATACCATGATCAAGGCGCTGTATGCGATTGCCCTGCTGTTTGTAGGTGTGCTATATACCCAGATCACCTCAGGCAAGGTCCAGCTGCCCTGGCTTTTGCTGCCACTGGTGGCTTTCCCGCTGCTTGCCCAGCTGTATCTGGACCGCACAGTCCTTCTAAGCCGTGACTACACCTATCTGTTGCCGGATATCCTAATGATCGCCGGCTGTATACTGACTCTTCCGGCGCTGCGCATACACACCGACGGTGCGTATCACCCCACCTGGGGCGACCGCATCGACGGTCGGCGCATCCGCACCCTGGCTCCCATGGCGCAGATCACCGCCTATTTTCAGGTGGAACGGAACACCTGCTCCAACCTGTTTGACGAATCCTTTGAGATCACCCATGTGGAGCGCTATATCCGTCAGAAGCGCCGGGAAGGACTGACTGACTTTGGTCTGACCCATGTGCTGCTGGCTGCTTACTGCCGGGGTGTTGCCAAGTACCCCCAGCTCAACCGCTTTATCTCCGGTCAAAAGGTCTATTCCCGGGGCAAGGATATCCAGTACTGCATGGTAGTCAAAAAGGACATGACCATCGAATCCCCCGACACCTCCATCAAGGTCCACCTGACCCCCCACGATACTGCTGAGGATGTGTACCACAAGCTCAACAGCGCTATTGAGGAAGTCAAGCGCACCATGGAGCTGGATTCCGGTATCGATAATCTGATCGGTCTTTTGAATTTGATTCCCGGCGTAGTCCTGAAGTTCGTGGTATGGCTTCTGAAGCTTTTGGACTATTTCGGACTGCTGCCCAAGTTCCTGCTGGAGCTAAGCCCTTTCCATGGCAGTCTGTTTTTTACCTCCATGGGCAGCCTTGGCATTCGCCCCATCTACCACCATCTGTACGACTTCGGCAACCTGCCTGTTTTCGGTGCCTTTGGCTGCAAGCGCCGGGCGCTGGAGGTACAGGAAGACGGCTCTGTGGTACAGCGCAAATATTTGGATGTAAAATTTGTGCTTGACGAGCGTATCGTGGACGGCTATTACTACGCCACCTTCTTCAAGCATTATCGCCGCCTTCTGCTGCATCCCGAAATTCTGGATGTACCGCCGGAGGAGGTCGCCTGTGACATTGACTGATGAAACATAAAATTCTTTCTCACCTGCCGGGGGATCTCCCCTGGCAGGTGCAGTACTTTGACAGCATAAGCTCCACTAACGACCACGCAAAGCACCTCGCCGCACAGGGCGCGCCCCACGGCACTGTGCTGATCGCCGATCACCAGACCGGTGGGCGCGGGCGTATGGGACGCAGCTTTTCCTCCCCTGCCGGGCTTGGTATTTACCTGTCTGTGATCCTGCGCCCCAACTGCCGTGCCTGTGAGATCATGCACCTGACCTGCGCTGCAGCCGTGGCTATGTGCGAAGCTGTACACGAAGCCACAGGTTTTCGTCCCGGCGTAAAATGGATCAACGATCTGGTCGCCGGGGGAAGAAAGCTGGGCGGTATCCTTACAGAGCTTTCTGTCACACCGGATAACGGACGGGTAAACTATGCGATCGTAGGTATCGGCATCAACTGCCATCAAACACCCGCTGATTTTCCGGAAAATATCCGGGATATTGCCATATCCCTGGAAACAGCTACCGGGCAAAGCGTAGACAGATGCCGCCTTGGGGCAGCGATGGTAAAAGCCCTTTGGGAAATGGATAAAAAACTGCTGACGCACAAGACTTCTGTTATGGCTGCCTATAAAAAAAGCTGTGTCACTTTGGGAAAAGACGTCCTCCTGCACCGGGGCGAGCAGACACTTCAAGGCACTGCCACAGACATGGATGCCGACGGCGGTCTGCTGGTCCGGCTGCCCGACGGCAGCGTCACGGCGGTAAATTCCGGAGAGGTCAGCGTCCGGGGCTTGTATGGCTATGCCTAAATTTTTCTGTTGCTTTTTCTTTATCATTTGGTTATACTGAGTATAGAGAATACAAAAATGATCGAATGGAGGCATTCTGTATGAAAGTTCTCGGTAATGTATTGAAGGTCCTCGCCGCCCTTGCCGCCATTGCCGGTGCGGTCTATGTGGCTGTAACCTACGGCGACAAGATCGTTGCCTGGTGTAAAAAGCAGCTTAACCGTCTGTGCTGCTGTTCCCAAGGCGATTTTGAAGAAGCGCCTGCCGAGGAGGTGCCCGCTGAGGAGGGCGCTGTCCAAGCAGAGGATGTTGATTTCGAAGGTTGATCTTAACTGCCCCGTCCAATGACGGGGCAGTTAAGAGTGTCAAAAAAGCCCCAAACCGTCAAAATGGATATTTGGCGGTTTGGGGTATTCTTTTGAACAAGCCACAGATCAAACAATAAACCTTGTAGAGGCGGGCATTGCCCGCCAGCCAAAAACAGCACTTTTGCTTGCTTGCGCAAGCCATTTTGTCTTACTGCGCAACCCGGTCTCTACCGTACCTATGTACGCCGACGAGCCCGGGTTGCTTGTCTTTGGGGGATTCCTTGACCTCTGGCAACCTGTGGAATAACAAGTTTTTCCACAGGTTGAAAGGAGCTGCGCCGCAGCTCCTTTTCTTCAGTCATTGCCTGTAGGGACGCCCCTC
>JAZSHB010000093.1:0-2923 GCA_045533015.1 Faecousia sp. | reverse complement strand
TGTCGAAAAACAAGTTTTTCGACAGACTGAGATCCTGCCCATGTGGGCAGGATCTTTTGTTTAGTTCTTCAGACTTTGCAGGGGGGCGGGGATCCGTCCGCCTCGGGCGATAAAGGCTTCGCTGGACTCAGGGTGCACCGGCATGACCGGGGCGCTGCCCAACAATCCGCCCATTTCCACCCGGTCTCCCACTTTTTTCCCGGGAGCCGGAATGATCCGCACAGCGGTGGTCTTGGAATTGACCATACCGATCGCCGCCTCATCGGCGATGATCGCCGAGATCGTAGCTGCCGAGGTGTCGCCGGGAACGGCGATCATATCCAGACCCACCGAGCAGACGCAGGTCATTGCCTCCAGCTTATCCAGCTGCAGCACACCTGACTCCGCCGCCGCGATCATCCCCTCGTCCTCAGAAACCGGGATAAACGCACCGGACAGCCCGCCCACATCGTTGGACGCCATCACGCCACCCTTTTTCACCGCGTCATTGAGTAGCGCCAGAGCTGCAGTCGTGCCATGGGTACCGCAGGTCTGCAAGCCCATTTCCTCCAGAATGCGGGCAACGCTGTCCCCTGCCGCCGGTGTCGGCGCAAGGCTCAGATCCACGATACCGAAAGGAACATCCAGCCGTTTGGAGGCTTCTACGCCTACGATCTGACCCATACGAGTGATTCGGAAAGCCGTCTTTTTGATCGTCTCCGCCACTTCATCAAAAGGCTTTCCCTTAACGCTTTGCAGGGCGTGATACACCACGCCCGGACCGGAAACGCCCACATTCAGCACGCATTCCGGTTCGCCCACGCCGTGGAACGCACCTGCCATAAAGGGGTTGTCCTCCACGGCATTGGCAAACACCACCAGCTTTGCGCAGCCGAGTCCGTCATTGTCTCTTGTACGCTCCGCGGTAGCTTTAACGATCTGTCCCATTTTTGCCACCGCGTCCATATTGATGCCCGCCTTGGTAGAACCTACATTGACACTGGCGCAGACCCGTTCTGTGGCAGCCATCGCCTCAGGAATGGAATCCATCAAGATCCAGTCACCCTTAGTACAGCCCTTCTGCACCAAGGCAGAAAAACCGCCGATAAAGTTGACACCGCAGGTCTTTGCCGCTTCGTCCATGGCGATCGCCAGGGGTACATAGCTGTCCGCATCGCAGCTGTTGCCGATCAGCGCTATGGGCGTAACGGAGATCCGCTTGTTAACGATGGGGATACCGAACTCCCACTCGATCTCCTGCCCCACCTGTACCAGCTTTTCCGCACGGCGTGTAATCTTATCATAAATTTTCCCCGCGCAAGCCTTGATATCCGTGTCTGCACAGTCCAACAAAGAGATGCCCATCGTGATGGTCCGGATATCCAGGTGGCGTTTGTCGATCATGTCCTGGGTATATAAAATGTCATTGATGTTCATATCTCACCTCATACCCGGTGCATGGCTTCGAAAATATCCTCACGCTGCAGACGAATGGACAGGTTCATTTCCTTTCCCTTTTGCTCCAGGCTCTGTGCCAGCTGGGAAAGGGGGACATTGCTTGCCGAGACATCTACCGCCATCATCATGGTAAAATATCCCTGCATGACCGTCTGGCTGATGTCCAGCACATTAACATTAAACGAAGCAAGCTCCACGCATACCGCGGCGATGATGCCTACCGCATCCTTGCCTACAACTGTAACGATTGCTTTCATACCCGCACCTCACAGCTCATAGTCCGCAACGACCCGGGAATCCAGCAGATGGAAGAAGTGGGTCTTTGCTTCCTGGTGCAGCGGATGGACAGCATAGGCTTCCAGCGCCTGACGGCTTTCAAACTCAGAATACAGGGCATAGTCCATACCGTTGAAGGCAAGTCTCACCTCCAAATGCTTAAGACCGGGAATCTTGCCAACAAGCGGTGTCAGCGCAGCATGAATCGTCCGGATCGCTTCCTCCTTGTCAACGCCTTCCTGAAAGGTGTACAAAACGATGTGCTTTACCATATTTTACCTCCATATGTAAATACCGGGGACGGCATGACCGACCCCGGTATGTAGTATTCTGATTACTCAGCCTCAGTCTCGACCTCAACCTCAGCCTCAACAGCTTCCTCTTCCTCGGGAGCCTCTTCCAGCAGAGCGCGGATGGACAGGGAGATACGCTTGTTCTCAGCGTCAACATCGATGATCTTCACCTGGACCTCCTGACCCTCAGCCAGTACATCCTCAGGCTTGTTGATGCGCTGATTTGCGATCTGGGAAATGTGGATCAGACCGTCAACGCCGGGGATGATCTCAGCGAATGCACCGAAGGTCATCAACCTGACGATCTTCGCATCCACCACATCGCCCACATTGTAGCCGGTCATGAACTTGTTCCAGGGGTTCATCTCAGCTGTCTTGTAGCCCAGAGAGATCTTGCGCTTCTCCGGATCAAAGGAAATGACATAAACATCGATCTCATCGCCGACCTTGACAACATCTGCCGGAGTCTTGATACGGTTCCAGCTCAGCTCGGAAACATGGACCATGCCATCCACGCCGCCAATGTCAGCGAAGGCACCGTAAGAGGTCAGGGACTTAACAGTACCGTGGTACTTAGCGCCCACTTCGATCTCGTTCCAGATCTTCTCCTGAGCAGCCTTGCGAGCCTCGGAGGAAACAGCGCGGATAGAACCGATCACACGACGGCGTGCGCGGTTGACCTCGGTAACCTTCAGCTGTACAGTCTGACCGACCATACCAGCCATGTCGCCACCCTTGGCAATGCCGGACTGGGAAGCAGGAATGAAGACGCGGATGCCCTTAACAGTAGCAACCAAGCCGCCCTTGTTTTCCTCAGTAATGGTGCCTTCCACAGTGGTCTTGTCCTCTGCGTAAGTTGCCATGTCGTCCCAGATCTTCATGCCGTCCAGCTTCTTCTTGGACAGCTGAACTGTGCC
>JAZSHB010000073.1:0-4589 GCA_045533015.1 Faecousia sp. | reverse complement strand
AGTCTGAGGTTTTCCAGACTTCCGGTTTTCCGTTTTACACTTTTTTCAGTTCCATTGTCACGGTGGCGAAATCCTCCATGGCATAGTCCATCGTAAGACCGCGGTACATCCGTAATCCGCCGCTAATCACAGCGTCCGCAGGCAGGATGCCCCTGGTGCAGAACGCTAAGAGAAAGATGGGACGCTGTGCTGAGAATTGTCCGATGCGGCTCTGTCAACAGGCTGCGCCGCACTGTCAAGTCGAAAGGCAGAAAAGCTCGTCTTGTTTTTACGCAAATGGTATGTTATAATGCATAAACTGTAAAAAAGGAGGCATTTTTATGCCATTATATGTCAGCCTTTTTCTGTTGCTTGCGATAGCCGCTTTGCTGGCAGCTGCGGTCCTCCGGGCGGGGGCGTTCAAGCCCAAGCCCGAAGCAGTGCCGCCTGCCCAGCCGGTCACCTTTGACCGGGACGGGGCGGTCGCCGCTTTGCAGCAGCTGGTCCGCTGCCGGACCGTTTCCTGCAGCGACCCCTCCCAGGAAGAGGATGCTGAATTTCAAAAGCTTATTGATCTTCTTCCCCAGCTGTATCCCCAGGTGTTTGCAGTCTGCAGCCTGCAGCAGCTGCCGGACCGGGCGCTGCTTTTCCGGTGGCAGGGCAGATCCGCTGCTTCCCCCTCTGTCATGATGGCGCATTACGATGTGGTCCCTGCTGACGAGGGCAGCTGGGACAAGCCCCCCTTCGCCGGAATCATCGACAGCGGCATCCTCTGGGGCAGAGGGACCCTGGACACCAAGGCGACCTTCAACGGCATCCTCAGCGCTGCCAACGCCTTGATCTGCCAGGGCTTTGTTCCGGAAAACGACATTTATTTTGCCTTCTCCGGCGGCGAGGAGGTCAACGGCAAGGGTGCCGCCAACATCGTCGATTGGTTTATGGAAAACGGCATTCAGCCGGCACTGGTCCTGGATGAGGGTGGCGCTGTGGTAGAAAACGTATTCCCCGGGGTCAAGCAGCCCTGCGCCCTGATCGGCATAGCAGAAAAGGGCATGATGAATGTGCGCTACACCGTGCGCTCCGGCGGCGGTCACGCCTCTGCACCCCCGCCCAAAACACCTGTCACTATCCTGGCAAATGCCTGCCGGCGGATCGTGAAAAAGCCCTTCAAAATGCGCCTGACCCCACCTGCTGTGCAGATGTTCGACACCCTGGGTCGCCACAGCAACTTTCCTGTACGGCTGGTGTTTGCAAATCTGTGGCTGTTCCGACCGGTGCTGGATCTGATCTGCAAGCGCTCCGGCGGTGAGCTGAATGCGCTGGTACGCACCACCGCCGCCTTTACCCAGATGCAGGGCAGCAACGCCAGAAATGTCCTGCCTGCAGAAGCCTCCCTGATCTGCAATATGCGGCTAAGTCCCGCTGACACAGTAGAGGATGTCACCGCGCATCTGAAAAAAGCAGTCAATGACGAGGCGGTGGAGCTCACCGTCCTGGAGAGCTTCCCCCCAAGCCCCGTTTCCGAGACAGGCTGCGACAGCTGGAACAAGCTGTCACAAGCTGTCGTCCAGACCTGGCAAGGCAGCATCGTCTCCCCCTATCTGATGATTCAATGCTCCGATTCGCGCCATTACAGCAAGCTCAGCCGCCATGTCTACCGCTTCAGTGCCATGGATATGACCGCCGGGGAGCGCAGGACCATCCACGGCTGCAACGAGGGTATCCGCCTGGAAGCCATCTGTCGGGCGGTGGAGTTTTATATCCGGCTCATGGGCAAATGCTAAGACCCATCGTGCAAGATTCAAGCCATCTATCAGTCCTTGGCAAAAAGGGATTGCTTGTCAACGGTAAACTGATTGTCAGGCATTTTTGCCTGTGCTATATTACATTTATCAAGCGAGGTATCTTTCCATGAATCAGGCTGTTTACGCGTTTAACATTCACGGCAACCCCATTTCATGTGAGGAGTTCGGTAGCGGTCGCATCAACAACACCTATATGATCCGTACCGATGCCGCACAGACCTATGTTCTGCAAAGGATCAACAAGTACGTCTTCAAAAAGCCCAAGCAGGTAATGGCAAACGCCGGTGCTGTCACCAACCACCTGCGCAGCCATGACAGCACCCCCAATGCGTCGCTGCAGTACATCCTGTCCAAAGAGGGCTACTACTGCTACAAGGATGAAGCCGGAGAATACTGGAGAATGTATAAGTTCGTGCCCGGTATTGGTCTGGATGCGCCGGAGAGCGAGGAGGACCTGTACCAGAGCGCCCTTGCCTTCGGCAAATTCCAGGAGCTGCTGTCGGACTTTCCTGCCGACACCCTGTTTGAGACGATTCCCAACTTCCATAACACCGTTGACCGTTACCGCATTTTGAAGGAATCCATTGCCGCGGACAAAGCAGGCAGAGTTTCCGGCGTTACCGCCGAGATCGACTACCTGCTGCAGCGGGAGGAATTGGCAGGCACCCTGCAGCGGATGCTGGATGCCGGGGAGCTGCCCCTGCGTGTGACCCACAACGACACCAAGCTCAACAATGTCCTGCTGGACCCCAAGACCCACAAAAGCGTGTGCGTGCTGGATCTGGACACGGTCATGCCCGGTCTGAGCCTGTACGACTTTGGAGATTCTATCCGCTTCGGCGCGACTACCGCCGGCGAAAACGAGGCGGATCTGTCCAAGGTCAAGCTGGATCTGCACCTGTTTGAGGTGTACACCAAGGGCTATCTGGAGGCTGTGCCCAGTCTGACGGAACAGGAGATCGAAATGCTGCCCATGGGCGCGCTGATCATGACCCTGGAGCTTGTTGTCCGCTTTTTGACCGATTATCTGGACGGTGACCTGTATTTCAAGGTCAGCGCGCCGGATGACAACCTGCGGCGTGCGCGCAATCAGCTGGCGCTTGCAGCAGATATGGAGAAGAAACTACCCGAAATGAAGCGTATCGTTTCGGAATTAAGGAGAAAATAATGAACTATCTCGGCATTTGCTATGAAATGAAGCACCCGCCCAGGCTGGACCCGGATTTTATCCCCTTCGGCATTTGGAGCGAGGCATACCGCAAGGACGCCAGGGTCCCCATCGCCATCGCGGTGGAACGCCCCGGCGGCAACATCTCCGTGCGCCGCACCTTCATTCATGGCACTGCCGCGCTGCAGCAGGCGGATCTGCGCTATGTGGAACGCTATGTCAAGTTCCTTCTGTGGTCCATCGGCGGCTTCCGGGTGTACATCTGCGGCTGTGATTCCATTGCCGCACAGCTGCAGGCTGCTTACAGCCCCAGCGGTGACCGCGCCTTTGATGCGGATTTCTTCCAAAAGCTCTACGAACGGGAGCTGGAGATCCTGGCGCTGCCCCTGGAGAAATGCCCCGAGGCAAATGAAACGCCCAGACCCATCGGCGGTCATCTGGACGGCTGCCGCATCGGCTTTGATGCCGGTGGTTCTGACCGGAAGGTGTCTGCCGTGATCGACGGCAACTGCGTGTACTCCGAGGAGGTAGTCTGGCATCCCAAGAAGAACCCGGACCCCAGCTACCAGTACGAGGGCATTCTGGATTCGTTGCGTACCGCCGCCTCTAAAATGCCCCGGGTGGATGCCATCGGCGTATCCTCTGCCGGCGTATTCATCGGAAACGCCCCTATGATCTCCAGTATTTTCTACTGTGTGCCCCGGGAGCGCTGGGATGAGGTAAAAACCGTTTTCGACCGTGCCGCCGCCGCCATCGGCGATGTCCCCATCGTCGTGGCAAACGACGGGGATGTGTCTGCCCTTGCCGGCGCTATGGGTATGAACACCGGCGCTATCATGGGCATGGCGATGGGCACCAGCGAGGCGGTAGGCTATGTGGACAAAAACAAAAATGTCCTGGGCTGGATCAATGAGCTGGCTTTTGCCCCTGTAGATCTGCAGGAGGCTGCCATGCTCGATGAGTGGTCCTCCGACCGGGGCGTTGGCTGCAAGTATTTCTCCCAGGACGCAGTCATTAAGCTCGCCCCCAGAGCCGGTATCAACCTGGAGGAAAGCCTGTCCCCTGCAGAAAAGCTGAAGGTCGTGCAGGCGCTTATGGAAAAGGACGATCCCCGCGCCCAGGCAATTTTTGAATCCATCGGTGCATACCTTGCCTACGCCACCGTCCAGTATGCCCATTTCTACGATCTGCGCCATCTGATGATGCTCGGTCGTGTCATGTCCGGCAAGGGCGGCGATACGATCCTCGCCACCTGCCGTGCGATCCTCAAGGAGGAATTCCCCGCGCTTTACGAGACCGTCAATGTGACCCTTCCGGACGAGAACACCCGCCGGGTCGGTCAGTCTGTAGCGGCAGCCAGCCTGCCGGAGCTGAGGGGATAATATGTTTTATAAAAACGCGAGGATTTTTGGCAGGGATTTTCAGTTTCATAACGGTGGTTTTGAAGTAACCGACGACGGACGGTTCGGCTGTGTCCTCGGGGATATCCCTCAGGATGCCCTGGACCTGGGCGGCACTACGGTCATTCCCGGACTTGTGGATGTCCATATCCACGGCGCTGCCGGTGCGGATTTTTCTGACGGTGATCCGGACGGTTTAACTGCCATGGCAAAGCATTTGCTGTGCTGCGGTGTGAC
>JAZSHB010000018.1:0-2340 GCA_045533015.1 Faecousia sp. | reverse complement strand
TGGCTTTGGCTCTGCGCTGATTCTGATCCGGAACCAGACAGCACCGGTTCAGCTGTGTAATTGGTCTGTAACACTTCCCGATGGCAGTACCGCATCTGCACTTGGCGATTGGCAGCAATTGGGGCTAACAGACTACAGCGGAACTTTGGTTTATGAAACGAAATTTACCTTTACAGGCAGCAGTGCTTGGCTTGACCTTGGAAAGGCTTGCGATGTGGCGCAAATCACGGTAAACGGTCATACCCTTGGTGCAAAATGCTGGCAGCCCTACCGCTGGGATATTTCTCAGTATTTGTGTCAGGGCGAAAACAGCTTGCAGGTGGCGGTGACCAATACTCTCGCCAATGCGCTGACAGAAGAAAAAGCACCCTCCGGCCTTTACGGACCGGTCGTGCTGAAATAAGTTGAGAAAGGAGGACAGCTATGCAAAAAGGTACAAAGGGAATGAAGGTTCGGTCGCGAATGCTTTGGATATTTTTGCCTGCTGTTCTTATTCCCTTGGTTTTATTTGGCTTTCTGATGTTCTATTCCAGTTATTCTGAGTTGGAACGCAGCAGTATCCAAACCTATACCCAAATGACTGCCCAGATCGGTGCGGTCTTTAATGAGTATATTTCCCGTGCGGATCAGACCAACCGCACGGTGGATAAGATGGAGGATATCACCCTGTTTCTGCGTGAGGATCTGACATCTGTGGAAACCAATGCAGACCGGCGTTTTGCTCTGGAAAAGGACGCTATGACAGCTATCGCACAGCTGGCAAATACCAATAACGGTCTGTTTGCTTTGTCGGTGGTGACTATGGACGGGGATCAGCTGTCTTATGTCCAGGAAAAGCATGACAGAGCTGTAAGCGATTTATTCGACAGCTATTATGAACCGTTACGCAATTCCACAGGACAGACGGTGCTTTTGCCAGTGCGGGATTCCCAGTATCTGTTTTCTCCCGAAACACCGGTCTTTACGGTGGCTTATAAATATATGGACATCCCTGACGGCATCAATATGTATACAGGCTATATTCTGTCGGAATGTCCTGTGCAGAAATTGGCGGAAATATGCCAAAATGTTGAGATGGGCAGCGGCAGCCGGATGTGTATTTTAGACCAGTACGGCGATGTTGCCTACTGTGATGCCGATGCAGAATACGGCATTGAACTGGCATCCACCCTCAAAAGCGGGAAGACCCAGGGACGGATGCGCCTGGGCGGGCAGGATTGCCTGCTGGTCAGCACCCGGCTGGAGGATACCGGATGGACGGTGGTGGCAACCATTCCCTATGACCTTGTAACAGCCCAGACCACCAAGCTGGTTAGTACATTTTTGGTGCTTTGTCTTTTGTGTGCGGTGATCATGGTGACGGTGATCATTATCCAGTCCGGCAGCTTTACCCGTCCTATCCAAACCCTGTTAAAGGCAATGAAAACCGTTGCAGGCGGCGACTTAACTGTCCGTGTGCAGGATGCGCGCACGGATGAGTTCGGGGAGCTCAATGACGGCTTTAACCGGTTGGTGGGAGAGCTGGATCAGCTGATCACCCATATTTCCGAATCCAAGGAGCGGGAGGATCTTGCCAAATATCAAATGCTCCAAAGCCAGATCAACCCCCATTTTCTGTATAACACCCTGGATTCTATTCGGATGATGGCAGTCCTCCGGGATCAGGAGGAGATCGCTGAGGCGCTGATCAGTCTGTCCCGGCTGTTCCGTTATTGCATCCGGCAGGGTGACCGTTTGGTGACTGCTCGGGAGGAGCTGCAGCAGGCAAAAAACTATCTGCTGCTGCAATCGCTGCGGTATCAGGACCGGCTCCAGGTGAACTATCAGGTTGACGAGCAGGTGCTTGACCGTATGATGCCCAAGGTCCTGCTGCAGCCGCTGCTGGAAAATGCTCTGATCCACGGCGTGCAGGATATGGAAAAAGGCTGTGTGATTACCATTGCCGTCAGCCAGGTAGCGGAGGGCACCAGATTTTCCATTCGCGATAACGGAAAGGGAATTGATGGGCAGACCCTTGAGAAAATCCGCAAAAAGCTTCAGGACGGAACTTCAGAATCCATCGGTCTTGCCAATGTCAATGTACGGCTGCGTCTTTACTATAACAATACAGCCGGGCTTATGATCGAAAGCAAGCCCGGAGAGGGAACGGCCGTATCTTTTACAGTTCCCCACAACCAAAACCCCTCACCTCTGCTGAATTACGAGCAGCATGCAGAACAGCTGCGTAAGGAGGAAGAACCTTATGGAAAATAGAATGCTGACCGTTTTTATCGTCGATGACGAGAAGCTGATCCGTGACGGCATGAAAAAGCTTTTCAAATGGGAAGAAAACGGCTTTCG
>JAZSHB010000101.1:0-5114 GCA_045533015.1 Faecousia sp. | reverse complement strand
ATAAAAATTTAACAGGTTATCCCGGATGGGATAACCTGTTAAATGGTACGCCGGAAGGGACTCGAACCCCCGACCTACTGATTCGTAGTCAGTCACTCTATCCAACTGAGCTACCGGCGCATACACGCGTTGCTTAACGCGCTTGCATATAATAGCACACAGAAATATAAAATGCAAGTCCTTTTTTCAAAAATACGGAAAAAATTACTGTAAGGTGTTCTTAGCGTTGTGCCTTGACAGAAAAGTAAGCGCTATAGTAAAATTATTTTAGAAAAAGGAGGTGCGCCTATGGAACATACGGATATTTTCGCCCGGCTGCCGGGCGTACTTCTTGACTGGTATCAGAACAATCGGCGGCAGCTGCCCTGGCGGGCTGACCGACAGCCCTACCATGTCTGGCTCTCGGAGATCATGCTGCAGCAGACCCGGGTGGAGGCGGTAAAGGGCTACTATATGCGCTTTTTACAAAAGCTTCCCACGCTTCAAAGCCTTGCCCAAGCGGATGATGAGCTGCTGCATAAGTTGTGGGAAGGACTTGGATACTACAGCCGAGTGCGCAATCTTAAAAAGGCTGCCGTGGAGATCGTCGAGCAGTATGGCGGTGTATTCCCGGAGAAATATGAGCAGGTGATCGCCCTTCCTGGTATTGGAGAATATACGGCAGGTGCCATCTGTTCCATTGCCTTTAACCAGCCGACTCCGGCGGTGGACGGAAATGTTTTGCGTGTAGCAGCCAGGTTGACAGATGACAGTACGCCGGTGGATTCCCCGTCCTATAAAACGGCGGTCCGGGCGGCATTGACAAAAGTCTATCCTGCCGATGCCGGAGCGTTTACACAGGCGCTGATGGAGTTGGGGGCGACGGTTTGCGGTCCGAACCGCAAGCCGGACTGTGCAAGCTGTCCCTGTAAGGCGTTTTGCCTTGGCTGCAAGCACGCAACGGCAGAGCATTTGCCGGTGAAAACACCCAAGCGCTCCCGGCGGATAGAAGAAATGACAGTATTCATTCTTCACTGTGGCGATCGCTACGCTTTAGAAAAGCGCCCGTCCAAAGGCTTGCTTGCGGGATTGTGGCAGTTTCCAAATGTTTCCGGCAAGCTGGAGACGGAGGCTGCACTTGCATGGGTGGAGGAAATAGGGTTAAGACCGGTTGAAATTATACGCCAGGTGGAGAGAAAACATATATTTACCCATATAGAATGGGGCATGCGTGGAGTATATATGGAAGTAGCGGATATAAATTCCCGGTATACATGGCTCACAGGGGAACAGCTTCGCGTGCAGGCAGCACTGCCAACGGCATTTCGACAGTTTTGGGAGGAGAATGGGCATGTTTGATTTTCATATGCACTCTACGGTGTCCTTCGACGGACACGGGCAGCCCGCGGCTATGCTGGCAGCGGCAGCACAGGCGGGGATGCGGGAGATCTGCTTTACAGATCATTTGGACTATGACCCCCTGACGCAGGACCCCGGCTTTCTGTTTGACACCCAGACATACAATGATGCTTATGACTGCCTGCAGCACCCGGAGGTAAAGATTCGCCGGGGTATGGAGTTTGGGATGCTGCCGGACAATGCCGACACCCTGAAGGCTGACCTGCAGCGCAGACCATTTGATTTTGTTCTGGGTTCTGTCCATTTTGTAGAGGATGTGGATATCTACTATGACGGCTACTGGCAGGGCAAGACCATGGACCAGGCGGAAAAGGTTTTTTTGGAACAGACCCTTGCCTGTGTTGAAGCCCATGATGATTTTGATGTACTGGCACATCTGACCTATATCAGTAAGGCAGGGGGGAATCCGACGAAGCGCCCGGTGTCCTATACGCTGCACCGGGAACTGATTGACGAGATTCTCCGCACCCTTGTGCGAAAGGGCAAGGGGATGGAAGTGAACACCAGCGGGGTGGACCGCTGCGGTGTTTATCTGCCCACGGCTGCGTATTTGCGTAGGTTTAAGGAGTTGGGTGGACAGATCGTCACAGTAGGCTCAGATGCGCATGATGCAGACCGGGTGGGGCAATATTGCCACGAAGCCTGCCGGATGGTGCAGGAGATCTTTGGCTATGTCTGTACCTTTGCGGATCGAAAACCGATTTTCCACAAATAACAGTAACCGCTGTCGTGTAGACAGCGGTTAATTCTATATATTGTGGTGTAACTTGACTTTATAACACAAAATGGGTATAATACAGTGGATATATTATGGATAAGTTTGGTAGGTAGAAATTATGGCAAAAACAAAACAGGAACAATACGGAAATTCCAGTATCTCCATGCTCAAGGGCGAGGAACGGGTGCGCAAGCGCCCTGCTGTTATTTTCGGCTCGGATGATCTGGAGGGCTGTAAGCACGCGGTGTTTGAGATTCTTTCCAACGCTATCGATGAAGCCCGGGAGGGACACGGTGATACGATCATCGTCACCCGCTACGAGGACCTTTCCGTGGAGGTAGAGGATTTTGGCCGCGGCTGTCCTGTGGATTACAACGAAAAGGAAAAACGCTATAATTGGGAGCTTGTATTCTGTGAAATGTACGCCGGCGGCAAGTACGGCGAAAACGGTGAGAATTATGAGTACTCTCTGGGTCTGAACGGTCTTGGCTCCTGTGCGACGCAGTATGCTTCTGAGTTTTTTGATGCGACCGTGCGGCGTGACGGCTTCCGCTATGACCTGCATTTTGAAAAGGGCAAAAATAAGGGCGGGCTGAAAAAAGAACCGGCAGACCGTAAGAAGACCGGTTCTGTGTTCCATTGGCGTCCTGACCGCGAGGTGTTCACAGATATCAATATCCCTGCCGATTACTACCGGGATGTACTGCGCCGGCAGGCTGTTGTGAATAAGGGCATTACCTTTAAGTTCCGCAACCAGGTGGGGGGCAGATTTGAAACAGAGGAGTTCTGCTACGCGGACGGCATCCGCCAGTATATCGAGGAAATGGTGGGGGATAACGCCTTTACCATGCCGGTATTCTGGGAGGCAGAGCGCCGGGGCAGAGATGCGGAAAACCGTCCGGAAATGAAGCTGAAGATCACAGTATCCTTCTGCTTTTCCAAGCAGCTGAGCCATGTGGAGTATTATCACAACTCCTCCTGGCTGGAGTACGGCGGAAGCCCGGATCGGGCGGTGCGCTCGGGCTTTGTTGCTGCCTTTGATAAGTACCTCAGGGACAACAATAAATACACCAAAAACGAGAGTAAGATCATCTACCAGGATGTTCAGGACAGTCTGGTGTTGGTAACGAACTGCTTTTCCACCATTGGCTGTTTTGAAAACCAGACGAAAAAATCGGTCAACTCCAAATTTACCCAGGATGCAATGACCGCCTTTTTCAAGGAAAAGCTCCAGGTGTGGTTCCTGGAAAACAAGCAGGAGGCTGACCGGGCAGCAGAGCAGATTCTGATCAACAAACGCGCCAGAGAATCTGCGGAGAAAACCAGAAGCAATGTAAAAAAGAACCTGGTTGCCAAGGTGGACATTGCCAACCGTGTTCAGAAATTTGTGGACTGCCGCAGCAAGGACACCAGTCTGCGGGAGCTGTATATCGTTGAGGGCGATTCTGCGTTGGGCAGTGTCAAGCAGTCCCGGAATGCGGAATTCCAGGGCATCATGCCTGTGCGCGGAAAGATACTCAACTGTCTGAAGGCGGACTATAACCGCATTTTTGCCTCTCCCATTATCACAGACCTTATGAAAGTCCTGGGCTGCGGCGTGGAGATCCAGGGAAAAAAAGCGAAGGAGCTGTCCTCTTTCGATATTGACAATCTGCGCTGGAATAAGATCATCATTTGTACCGATGCGGATGTGGACGGTTTCCAGATCCGAACGCTGATTCTGACCATGCTTTACCGGCTTTGCCCCACGCTGATCCGGGACGGCTATGTGTATATCGCGGAATCCCCGCTGTTTGAGATCACATATAAGGACAAGACCTGGTTTGCCTATAATGAAGCGGAGAAGACCAGGATCCTGCGGGACGACCTGGAGGGGAATAAGCCCAGCAATATCCAGCGGTCCAAAGGTCTGGGTGAGAATGACCCGGAGATGATGGCAATGACCACCATGAACCCGGAGACACGCCGGCTTATCAAGGTCATGCCAGAGGATGCAGAGCGCACAGCGCACTATTTTGACATCCTGTTGGGCGACAACCTAAACGAGAGAAAGAATTTTATTGCGGAAAATGGCGCCAGATATCTGGAACTGGCGGACATTTCCTAAGAGAGGTGCACTATGGCACGCAAGAAAAAAGAGACACAGGTGGATGTAAAAAAGATCGATACGAGCCATGTGGTCGGTCTGGTCGGTTCCACAACGGAGCAGGCGATCTCTGAGACGCTGGAGATCAATTATATGCCCTATGCCATGTCCGTGATCGTTTCCCGGGCCATTCCCGAGATCGACGGCTTCAAGCCCTCTCACAGAAAGCTTTTGTATACGATGTACAAGATGGGACTATTGAAGGGCAAAATGACAAAATCTGCCAATATTGTGGGTCAGACTATGCAGCTCAACCCCCACGGTGATGCCGCCATTTATGAAACGATGGTCCGTCTTGCCCGGGGCAATGAAACTCTGCTTCACCCCTTCGTGGCATCAAAGGGTAACTTCGGTAAGGTATACTCCCGGGATATGGCCTATGCGGCAGCCCGTTATACGGAAGCGAGGCTGGATGCCATTTGCACCGAGCTGGCTAAGGACATTGATTCTGATACAGTAGATATGGTAGACTATTACGATGCTACCATGAAAGAGCCGGCCCTTCTGCCGACTACATTCCCCAATGTGTTGGTTTCTGCCAACCAAGGTATTGCAGTCGGTATGGCAAGCAATATCTGCTCGTTTAATTTAAAAGAAGTTTGCGAAACCGCCATTGCTATGATGGAAAATCCGGAGCACGATGTTTTGGAGACGCTGCCCGGACCGGATTTTTCCACCGGTGGCGAATTGCTGTTTGATGAAGCCACTACCCGTGAGATCTATTCCACAGGCCGTGGCAGTTTCAAACTGCGGGCAAAATGGCGCTATGAGCCCAAGGGTAACCTGATCGAAATTTATGAAATTCCCTATTCCACTGCCAGCGAAGTCATTATGGACAAGGTTGCCGATCTG
>JAZSHB010000078.1:0-3030 GCA_045533015.1 Faecousia sp. | reverse complement strand
GTGCCGGTCAGGTGACCCTGCTCCGGAGGCACAAAGTCGATATCCTCGGGACGGATGACCACATCCACAGGCTCGTTGGGCGCAAAACCTACGTCCACGCAGTCAAAGACTCTGCCAAAGAATTTGACCTTGTAATCGGACAGCATGACGCCGTCGAGAATGTTGCTCTCGCCGATGAAGTCTGCCACGAAGGCGTTCTTCGGCTCGTTATAGATATCCTCAGGCTTGCCGATCTGCTGGATACGGCCCTTGTCCATGACCACCACGGTGTCGGACATGGAAAGTGCCTCCTCCTGGTCGTGGGTCACATAGATAAAGGTGATGCCCATGGCCTGCTGGATACGCTTCAGCTCGTTCTGCATATCCTTGCGCAGACGCAGGTCCAGCGCCGCCAGCGGCTCATCTAAAAGCAGCACCTTGGGACGGTTGACCAGCGCCCGGGCGATCGCCACCCGCTGTTGCTGACCGCCGGAGAGACTGTCCACCCGGCGGTGGGCAAAGCCCTGAAGACCTACCACCTCCAGCATCTGATGGACCCGGGCGTGAATCTCATCCTTCGGGAGCTTTGCAACCTTCAGACCAAAGGCGATGTTGCCGTAAACATCCAGATGGGGGAACAGCGCATAGCGCTGAAACACCGTGTTGATCTGGCGCTCATAGGGCGGCATTTCGTTGATGCACTTGCCGTCAAAAAGCACCGCGCCGGAAGTGGGGTTTAGGAAACCGCCGATGATTCGCAGCGTGGTGGTCTTTCCGCAGCCGGAGGGACCCAGCAGCGTGAGGAATTCATGATCGTTAAAATAGAGGTTGATACCATCAAGTACCCGTTCCCCGTCGAACTCCATAACAAGATCCTGGAGTCTGATGAGCTCTTTGGACATTATCCTCCCCCGTTCTTTTTTGAAAAATGCGTCGAATATGACAACTATAGATATACATTAAAATGCCCCCTTTGTCAATGAAATTTTCTTTTTTTAAAAAATGGTTTATTTTCCCGGAAACTGGAAATAATGGACTACGGAGGTGCTTGAAATGAGCAAGAAAAAATTTACCGGCGGCATCAGCGGTAAGGGCTATTACATAGCCCTGATCCTGTGTGCAGTTGCCATCGGGATTTCCGGCTATTTGTATTACAGAAACGACACGGATGCGGGGCAGCAGCTCCAGGCATCCGACCAGTCCACCCAGCAGGCGGACGCTTCCCAGGACGAGGATGTACCGGTGGCAGCAACCCCAGGCGCAGACGGCGAAACACAGGCGACCCAGGATCCCCAAAAGCCGTCCAAGACCGTCAAGCCGGTCAGCGGACAGACCATCAGCGCGTATTCCATGGATGCCCTGAGCTACAACCAGACCACCCGGGACTGGCGGGTCCACAACGGTGTGGATATCGCAGCGGAGGCGGGTACAGATGTAGCGGCAGCGGCAGACGGCACAGTTTACACCGTCTATGAGGATGAGACCATGGGTATGACGGTGGTCATCCACCACGACGGCGGCTACACCACGCAGTATGCCAGCCTTTCTGAGGATGTGAAGGTGGCACCGGGGGATCCGGTCACAGCAGGTCAGACCATCGGCTATGTAGGTGCCTCGGCACTGTTGGAAAACGCCATTGGCGATCATGTCCATTTCAGCGTCAGCTGCAATGGAGAAGCCATTGATCCCAGTGAATTTGTAGAGCTTTCTTGATTTTTCCTTTCTTTCCTCTTTGTACGCCGGAGCTGCTCCGGCACTGGGCGCTGCCAAAGCAGCGCCCGATTTTTATGCGGAAAGGCGGACAGAAATGTAAAATCCGGCTGTTTGTTTGCAAAATGAAAATTGACTATCTGCGTGTTTTTTCGTATAATAAAGCAAAAAAAGGGGGGCAGTGGAACATATGAAGCAGCAGATCGATACGATTCCGGTACATGAAGCGTTTGCAACAGCGGATGAATGCCCTTTTTGCTATCTGGAGCGCCAGGTGGAGCAAAAGGCGATCCGCTATACAGCCGGACCCGGTGCCAGCTATATGGAGCCGGATGTCCGGGCGGCAACGGATGCCCAGGGCTTTTGCCGGAACCATTATAAGAAACTGTATGACTACGGAAATTCTCTGGGCAATGCCCTTATGCTGCAGACCTATTATGTGGGGCTGATCAAGGAGCTGGAGGCGCAGCTGGACGCGCTGGAGCTTCCGGCAAAGAAGGGTCTGTTTTCCAAAAAGCAGGAGGAAGAAATGCCGCTTCTGCAGTGGACTAGACAAAAAAACGGCAGCTGCTTTTTGTGCAGCAAGATAAAGTACAATATGGATCGCTATTATGCCACCTATTTCCACCTGATCAAGGATGCGCAATTCCGGGAAAAGGCGGAGGGCGCAAAGGGCTTCTGTATGCACCATTTTGCGGCGCTTCTGGAGAAGGCGCGGGAGCAGCTGCCCAACGGACAGATCGAATGGTTCTATACCACAGTATGTGAGCAGATGAAGGAAAATCTTGCCCGGGTGCAGGAGGATCTGGATTGGTTCATTGAAAAATTCGATTACCGCAATGCCAGCGCACCCTGGAAAAACGCCAGGGATGCAGTGTCCCGTTCTATGCAAAAGCTTAAGGGCGGCTATGTGGCGGACCCACCGTACAAACAAGTCTGAAAAATCCCCTGCCGCACAGCGCGGCAGAGGAATTCTTTCGATACGGTTTACTTGGTAATTGCCTCGGGCGGGTTGCAGACCGGGCAGGCATACTTGCCGTCGAGCAGCGCATCCATCAGCGTATGCGGCAGGAAAGTCGTCGTGGTCGAGGTCGAGCAGCGGTCGCGGCGGTGATAATGAGAGGTATTCGCGCTGTAATATACCAGTGCATCACCGTTGGTCCCTTTGCCCAGATTCAGACTGCCTCCGGTGCTTTCGGGTGCCTTGGTGGCAGGTGCGTTGGCCACGACAGGGGTAGGCGTGCTGCCGCCTACGTTTTCGGGCACACCGTCTACATAGTAGCGCGCACCGCATGCGTCGCACGGTCTGAGCGAAGCATCCTTTCGCGCATCGTCCAGCTT
>JAZSHB010000079.1:0-2410 GCA_045533015.1 Faecousia sp. | reverse complement strand
TATCAGATTAAGAGCTGTCATTGAATGACAGCTCTTTTTTTATGCATAAACCAAAGCTACAGGCATAGTCTTGAGTGGGAGTGATGCATATGAGGTGCGCATGGCAGGCGTTTATCAATCTGCTGCCGATCTGGATGCGTGAGAAAGTGGACAAGCAGGCAAGGCAGACCCTGCAGGAACTTCGGCTCAGATTAAATGCACCGCCGGAATTGGTTACGGTACAAGGTGTTCGGTGGTTGGACAGGACCGTTACTGCTGAGGACCTTCATTTTTGTGTAAACATTGCATCACGGTACTCTCCATGGACAGCAGCCACCTCCCAACAGGGGTTTATTTCCGCACCGGGGGGACATAGAATTGGGCTGTGTGGGTGTGCTGTAAATGTAAATGGAAGCATATCCGGTATCCATTCTCTAACATCTCTGTGTCTTCGGGTTTCCCGGGATTTTCCCGGTATTGCCGGGGACACCTCGGGATATTCAGGCTCCGTACTGATCATCGGCAAGCCTGGTAGCGGCAAAACAACGCTGCTTCGGGATGTTATTCGCCAGCGGTCTGACGGCAATATGGGATGTATCGCTGTTGTGGATGAGCGCCAGGAGATATTTCCCTATGCAAACGGACAATGCTGCTTTCCTGCGGGCAGACATACGGATATTCTTTCCGGCTGTAAAAAGACACAGGGAATCGAGGCGGTGCTCCGGAATATGGGACCGGAAACCATTGCGGTGGACGAAATAACAGCCAAGGAAGATTGCGAAGCACTTTTGCACGCAGGCTGGTGTGGTGTAAAGCTTTTGGCGACAGCACACGCGGGCAGCCGGCAGGATCTGTTCCATCGTCCGGTGTACCGCCCGATTGTAGAAAGCCGCTTGTTTGATACATTGCTAATTATGCAGTCGGATAAGTCTTGGAAGGCAGAAAGGTTTACGATATGATCAAATTATTTGGTGCGCTCCTCGTGATTGCCGGTTGTGGTGGCTTTGGTATTTTTATTGCGGCAGATCACCGCAGGGAGGAGAGAACATTAAGGCGCTTTATTACCTTGCTGGAGCTAATGGAATGCGAGCTGCAGTACCGACTGACACCTCTGCCGGAATTATGCAGACAGGCGGCATTTGCCAGCCAGGATGCGGTTAAAAGATTTTTTTTGCTTTTGGCGGAGGAGCTGGATAACCAAATGTCTCCCAATGTCGAAAAGTGTGTATACGCTGCCCTTGAGAAAGTAAAGGACATGCCCAGGCTGACAAAGGATGCGATGGAATTACTTGGGCAATCTTTGGGGCAATTTGATGTGGAGGGGCAGCTGAAGGGTCTTGCGACAGTCCGTTCGGAGTGCAATCGAACGCTGGAGATTTACACGAATAATCAAGATGTGCGGTTGCGCAGCTATCAGACCCTGGGACTGTGCGCAGGTGCCGCACTGGCGATAATATTTATCTGACTATGGATATTGAACTGATTTTCAAAATAGCGGCTATTGGCATTATCGTATCTATTCTTAACCAGGTATTGTCCCGTTCGGGACGGGAAGAACAGGCTACAATGACAACATTGGCAGGACTGGTTGTGGTGTTGATGGTGGTTGCACAGAAGATATCTGAGCTGTTCGATCTGGTAAAGAGCTTGTTTGAATTCTAATGAGTGTATTTATAAAAGCGGCTGGCGGCGTGTTAGTGGCACTGATCTTGCATTTGATACTTGCGCAGAAAGGGAAAGACTTTTCTGTATTACTGACTGTTGCGGTATGCTGTATGCTAGCGGCAGCGGCGGTGGAGTATCTTGAACCTGTAATCGGTTTTTTTGAGAAGCTTCAGACGATCGGGCAGCTGGATTCTGATATGATGACCACAGTCCTCAGAGTGGTTGGAATGGGACTTCTGGCAGAGATCGTTGGATTGATCAGCTCAGATGCGGGGAATGCGGCGCTGGGTAAAACGCTGCAAATTCTTGCTTCTGCCGTCATACTTTGGATGTCTGTACCTCTGTTTACAAGCCTTATTGCACTTATTGAAGATATTTTGGTTTCAGTATGAGAAAAGTCATATTATTAGCTGTTATATTGTGCCTGTGTGTGACCGGCGTTTCAGCGATGGAATTTACTGCACCGGAAGCGCCGGAATCCGCTGAGGAATATCTGCCGGAGGAATCTGAGTCCTTTGGCAGTGATGTATGGTACATAATCAAATCCGCCATATCTATACTACAGCCAAATGTGGCAGAGGCGGCGGGAGTTTGCTTGTCGTTAGTGGCAATTGCATTACTTGTGGCGATGCTGCGTGATTTTTCGGGGATGTCCAAACGCATAGTTGAATTGGTGGCAACACTTGCGATCAGTGTTTTGCTGGTCCAGCCGTCTAATTCACTGGTACAGCTGGGGATACAGACTGTAGAGCAGATCAGCCAGTAC